>NZ_JBEPBF010000016.1:0-43444 GCF_040298985.1 Streptomyces sp. NPDC001093
CGGCCGAGCGCGGCCTCGACCCGCGGCGCCTGCCGGACATCGTCGAGCAGGCGCTGCTGCGCGCCTGGGCGGACGGCGTCCTCGCCGCCGACCCGCGCCTGCGCAGCACCCGCGCCGAGGACCTGGACGCGCGCGTGGCCGACTTCCAGGAGGCCGACCGGCGGCTGATCGCGGCCGCCGGGGGAGCGGTGACCGAGGCGTGCAACAAGCGCCGGCCCCGCAGCTTCGGCGGTGGCGGTGCGGCCGTCGTCATCCGGGAGGCCGAGAAGAAGACGCGGCACATGCCGGTGCGCGAACTGCTCGGCAGAGCCCGCGAAGTCGTGCAGGCCGTCAAGCCGTGCTTCATGATGAGCCCCCTGACGGTCAGTCAGTTCCTGCCGCCGGACTTCCAGTTCGACGTCGTCGTCTTCGACGAGGCCTCCCAGGTCCGCCCCAGTGACGCGGTCAACTGCATCTACCGGGGCCGTACGCTGATCGTCGCCGGTGACGACAGGCAGTTGCCGCCGACCTCCTTCTTCGACTCCTCCGTCGACGACGACTCCGACGAGTACGCCGAGGACGTCCCGGACTCCTTCGAGTCCCTGCTGCAGGCCTGCAAGGCCGGCGCCATGCGGGAACTGCCGCTGCGCTGGCACTACCGCAGCCGCCACGAGAACCTGATCACCTTCAGCAACCACGAGTTCTACGACAACTCGATGATCACCTTCCCCGGGGCCCTGGACGAGGGCAACGGCGTCGGCGTCGCCTTCCTGAAGACCGACGGCGTCTACGACCGGGGACGGCGCCGGGACAACCGCGAGGAGGCGGAGTTCGTCGCCCGCCGGGTCCTGCACCACTTCGACACCCGCCCCGGAAGGAGCCTCGGCGTCGTCGCGCTTTCCCAGGCCCAGGCCTCCGCCATCGACCAGGCCGTGCAACAGGCCCGGCTGGCCCGCCCCGACCTCGACCACTGCTTCACCGAGGACCGCCTCGACGGGTTCTTCGTCAAGAACCTGGAGTCGGTGCAGGGCGACGAGCGCGATGTGATGATCATGTCCGTGGGCTACGGCCCCGACGAACACGGCAAGGTGGGGCTCAACTTCGGCCCGATCAACAAGAGCGGAGGCTGGCGTCGCCTCAACGTGGCGGTGACCCGCGCCCGTTACCGCATGGAGGTCGTGGCCTCCTTCCGCGCCGCCGGCCTGCCGGACAGCCCCAACGACAGCGTGCAGTACCTGAAGCGCTACCTCGACTACGCCGAGAACGGCCCGTCGATCCTCGCCCGGGACGTCGTGCAGACCGACGCCGAGCCGGAGAGCCCCTTCGAGGAGTCCGTCCTCGCGGTGCTGCGCGGCTGGGGCTACCAGGTGCAGCCCCAGGTCGGTGTCGCCGGATACCGCATCGACCTGGGCGTACGCCACCCGGAGCTGCCCGGCGCCTTCGCCCTAGGAGTCGAGTGCGACGGGGCCATGTACCACTCCGCCAAGGCCGCCCGGGACCGGGACCGGCTGCGTGAACAGGTCCTGAACGGGCTCGGCTGGCGGCTGCACCGCATCTGGGGCACCGACTGGTACCGAGGCCGGCCGGCCGCCGAACTGCGGCTGCGGGAAGCGGTCGAGCAGGCCGTCGCCCAAGGTCCGCTCACCACGGCGCCGGCCACGCCGAGGGCCGCCGCGGGGGAGGGGGCGGACACCGCACCGCCCTCGGGCGGCGACGAGCACGGCCGCATCCCGCGGCAGACGAGGGTGGAGTACGAACGCGTGCCCGTGGACACCGGGACCGCACGCGAGTGGAGCGTTGCCTACCGGGCCGGCGCCGTCACGGTCGTACCACGCCATGAACTGCACACCCCGGAGGCCCGGCCCGCCCTGCGCAAGGTGCTGGCGCAGATCATCGAGACCGAGGGCCCGATCCACGAGGACCTTCTGGTCCAGCGGGCGCGCGAGGCCTGGGGCGTCGGCCGCGCCGGCAGCCGCATCCGGGACAACGTCCGGGAGGTGGCCCGCGCCCTGGTCCGCTCCGGACAGGTCCGCGCGGACGACGCCTTCTACGATGTGACGGCCCGGGACGAGGCGAAGGCGCGGCACCCTCAGGACGGCACTCCGCCCCGCAAGATCCTCCACATCGCACCGGCCGAGCGGCACCGGGCGCTGTACGAGCTGGCCGCCGAATGCCCCGGCATGTCCGAGGACGAACTGATCAAGCAGGCCTGTGAGTTCTTCGGCTGGCGCCGGACCGGCAAGGACATCCGGGACCGCCTGGCCGCGGACCTCGCGGAACTGCGCCGGCGGGGCGAGCTCCACGGCGGGCCGGACCGGGTCAGCGCCGTGCGCCGCGCCGGCTAGCGACCTCAGGAGACAGCCGGCCCGCGACCTCGCGAAAAAACAGGGCGGCGGGGTCGAAACCCCGCCGCCCCGCGCTCAGCCGGGGCTCACGGCGAAGCCGGCGGATACAGCGACCTCGGCAGCTGCGAAGCCGCGGCGGCATCCAGCAGCCACAGCGTGCGCGAGCGGCCGTACGCCCCCGCCGCCGGGGCCTGGATCTCGCCCGCGCCCGACAGGGCGATGGCCGCGGCCTCCGCTTTGTCCTCGCCGGCCGCGAGCAGCCAGACCTCGCGGGCCGAACGGATCGCGGGGAGGGTGAGGGAGATCCGGGTCGGCGGCGGCTTGGGGGCGCCGTGGACGCCGATCACCGTGCGTTCCGTCTCCCGTACCCCCGGATGCTCCGGGAAGAGCGAGGCCACGTGGGTGTCCGGGCCGACACCCAGCATCAGCACGTCGAAGGTGGGCACCGAGCCGTGGTTCTCGGGTCCGGCCGCCTTCGCCAGCTCCGCCGCGTACGCCTCCGCCGCCGCGTCGACGTCCGTACCGTACGGGCCGTCGGAGGCGGGCATGGCGTGCACGCGCTCCGGGTCCAGCGGGACGGAGCCGAGCAGGGCCTCGCGGGCCTGCGTGACATTGCGCTCGGGGTCGCCCTCGGGGAGGTAGCGCTCGTCGCCCCACCACAGGTCGAGCCGGCCCCAGTCGATGGCGTCCCGGGCGGGGGCCGCCGCCAGCGCGGCCAGCAGGCCGTTGCCGTTGCGGCCGCCCGTGAGGACCACGGACGCGGTGCCCCGGGAGGCCTGCGCGTCCACGATCTTCGTGATCAGGCGGGCCGCGGCGGCCTGCGCCATCAGTTCCTTGTCGCGGTGGACGACCAGCTGCGGAGTGCTCACTTCGCCGCCGCCTTCCTCGCAGGTGCCTTCTTCGCGGTCTTGGCCGCCGCTCTCTTGGCCGGTGCCTTGGCCGCTTCCTCTTCCGGCCGGGGCTCGGCGACCGGCTCGCCCGCAGGCTGCTGCTCCGGAACCGTGTTCAGCCGCTCCACGCCGTAGCGCAGCGCCGACGCGTAGGTGTCGTCCGGGTCGAGCCGGCGCAGCTCCTCCGCGATCAGCTCGGCGGTCTCCCGCCGCTTCAGCGCCACCGCGCGGGCCGGCTGGCCCTCGATGGCCAGCGTGGCCAGCGTGCCGTCCGCGCGGTCCAGGACGATCGAGCCGCAGGTGGTGTCCATGCGGACCGCGGTGAGACCCGGGCCGCCCGACAGCGACCGCTTCACCGGTACGTCCAGCCGGTCCGCGAGCCACATCGCCAGCAGCTCACAGCTCGGGTTGAACTCCTCGCCCTCCACCTCGACGGCCCTCACCTCGCAGGTGACCTGGTCGAGTGCCGCCGCGAGCATGGAACGCCACGGCGTGATCCTCGTCCAGGACAGGTCGGTGTCGCCGGGCGTGTACGACGCGGCGCGGGCGGACAGCTCCCGCACCGGCTGCTCGGCGGCGTAGGTGTCGGTGACCCGGCGCTGGGCGAGCGCGCCCAGCGGGTCCTTCGCCGGGTCCAGCGGGGCGTTCACCGGCCACCACACCACCACCGGCGCGTCCGGCAGCAGCAGCGGCAGCACGACCGAGTCGGCGTGGCCCGCGACCTCGCCGTACAGGCGCAGCACGGCCGTCTCGCCGGTGCCCGCGTCCGCGCCCACCCGCACCTCGGCGTCGAGACGCGAGGACGTGCGGTCGCGCGGACCGCGGGAGACCCGCTTGATGACCACCAGCGTGCGCGAGGGGTGCTCGCGCGAGGCGTCGCCCGCGGCCTTCAGCGCGTCGTAGGCGTTCTCCTCGTCGGTGACGATGACGAGGGTCAGGACCATGCCGACGGCGGGGGTGCCGATGGCGCGGCGGCCCTGCACGAACGCCTTGTTGATGTCGCCGGCGGTGGTGTCGGTCAGGTCTGTCTTCATGGCCGGCGCCAGCTCCGTCCGTCTCGTGCGAGCATCTCGTCCGCCTCGGCGGGGCCCCAGGTGCCCGACTTGTACTGCGCGGGCCTGCCGTGCCTGTCCCAGTACTCCTCGATCGGGTCGAGGATCTTCCAGGACAGCTCGACCTCCTCCGTGCGCGGGAAGAGGTTGGCGTCGCCGAGCAGCACGTCCAGGATCAGACGCTCGTACGCCTCCGGGCTGGACTCCGTGAAGGACTCGCCGTAGGCGAAGTCCATGGAGACGTCCCGGATCTCCATCGAGGTGCCCGGCACCTTCGAACCGAAGCGCACGGTCACGCCCTCGTCCGGCTGGACGCGGATGACGATCGCGTTCTGGCCCAGCTCCTCCGTCGCCGTGGTGTCGAAGGGGGAGTGCGGGGCCCGCTGGAAGACGACGGCGATCTCCGTCACCCGGCGGCCCAGGCGCTTGCCGGTGCGCAGATAGAAGGGGACGCCCGCCCAGCGGCGGTTGTCGATGCCCAACTTGATCGCCGCGTACGTGTCGGTCTTCGACTTCGGGTCGATGCCCTCCTCTTCGAGGTAGCCGATGACCTTCTCGCCGCCCTGCCAGCCGGCCGCGTACTGCCCGCGCACGGTGCTGCGGCCCAGGTCCTTGGGCAGCCGTACGGCGCCGAGCACCTTCTCCTTCTCCGCGGCCAGCGCGTCCGCGTCGAAGGAGGCGGGCTCCTCCATGGCGGTCAGCGCCATGAGCTGGAGCAGGTGGTTCTGGATGACGTCACGGGCGGCGCCGATGCCGTCGTAGTAGCCGGCGCGGCCGCCGATGCCGATGTCCTCGGCCATGGTGATCTGCACGTGGTCCACGAAGGACCGGTTCCAGATCGGCTCGAACATCGTGTTGGCGAAGCGCAGCGCCAGGATGTTCTGGACGGTCTCCTTGCCGAGGTAGTGGTCGATGCGGAACACCTGGTCCGGCTCGAACACCTCGTGCACGACCTTGTTGAGCTCCTCGGCCGACTTCAGATCGTGGCCGAACGGCTTCTCGATGACCGCGCGCCGCCAGGAACCGCCGCTCTGGTCGGCGAGGCCGTGCTTCTTCAGCTGCTGGATGACCACCGGGAAGGAGCGCGGCGGCACCGACAGGTAGAAGGCGAAGTTGCCGCTCGTGCCCTGTGCCTTGTCCAGCTCCTCGATGGTGGAGCGCAGCCGCTCGAACGCGTCGTCGTCGTCGAAGGTGCCCTGGACGAAGCGCATCCCCTGGATGAGCTGCTGCCAGACCTCCTCACGGAACGGCGTACGGGCGTGCGCCTTGACCGCGTCGTGGACCTCCTGCGCGAAGTCCTCGTTGGCCCACTCGCGGCGGGCGAAGCCCACCAGCGAGAAGCCCGGCGGCAGCAGACCCCGGTTGGCGAGGTCGTACACCGCGGGCATCAGCTTCTTGCGGGACAGGTCGCCCGTGACACCGAAGATGACCAGACCCGACGGCCCCGCGATACGCGGGAGCCGTCGGTCGGCCGGGTCACGAAGCGGGTTCGCTCCGGAACCGGTAAGGGGTGACAAGTCAGCCCTCCGAAGGGGCGAGGCGCTCGAGCTCCGCCTGGGTGGACTTCAGCAGGTCGTTCCAGGACGCCTCGAACTTCTCGACGCCCTCGTCCTCCAGCACCTGCACGACGTCGTCGTACGAGATGCCGAGGTTCTCCAGCGCGTCGAGGTCGGCACGCGCCTGCTCGTAGGTGCCGGCGACGGTGTCGCCGCTGATCTGGCCGTGGTCCTCGGTGGCCTCCAGCGTGGCCTCCGGCATGGTGTTGACCGTGTTCGGCGCGACCAGCTCGGTGACGTACAGGGTGTCCGGGTAGGCCGGGTCCTTCACGCCGGTCGACGCCCACAGCGGACGCTGCTTGTTGGCGCCCGCGTTCTCCAGCGCGCTCCAGCGGTCGGAGGAGAAGACCTCCTCGTACGCCTGGTAGGCGAGGCGCGCGTTGGCGACGGCGGCCTTGCCGCGCAGCGCCTTGGCCTCGTCGGTGCCGATGCCGTCCAGCCGCTTGTCGATCTCGGTGTCCACGCGGGACACGAAGAAGGACGCCACGGAGTGGATCAGCGAGATGTCGAGGCCGCGCTCCTTGGCCTTCTCCAGGCCCGAGAGGTAGGCGTCCATGACGGCCCGGTACCGCTCCAGGGAGAAGATCAGGGTGACGTTGACGCTGATGCCGAGGCCGATCGTCTCGGTGATCGCCGGCAGACCCGCCTTGGTGGCCGGGATCTTGATCAGGGTGTTGGGGCGGTCCACCAGCCAGGCCAGCTGCTTGGCCTCGGCGACGGTGGCCCTGGTGTTGTGCGCCAGGCGCGGGTCGACCTCGATGGAGACCCGGCCGTCCTTGCCGCCGGTGGCGTCGAAGACCGGGCGCAGGATGTCGGCGGCGTCGCGGACGTCCGCCGTGGTGATCATGCGGATGGCCTCTTCGACGGTGACCTTCCGGGCGGCCAGGTCGGCGACCTGCTGCTCGTAGCCGTCGCCGCTGCTGATCGCCTTCTGGAAGATCGTCGGGTTGGTGGTGACGCCCACGACGTGCTGCTGGTCGATCAGCTCGGCGAGGTTGCCGGACGTGATCCGCTTGCGCGACAGGTCGTCCAGCCAGATCGCGACGCCTTCGTCGGAGAGGCGCTTGAGTGCGTCTGTCATGGAATTACATCTCCTACGTGTCGTATATGAGCGTCAGCGCTGGGCGGCGGCGAGGGATTCCCGGGCCTTGGCGGCCACATTCTCGGCAGTGAAGCCGAACTCGCGGAAGAGCACCTTGCCATCGGCGGAAGCACCGAAGTGCTCCAGGGAAACGATGCGGCCGGCGTCCCCGACATAGCGGTACCAGGTCAGCCCGATGCCCGCCTCCACGGCCACACGGGCCCTGACGGACGGCGGGAGCACGGAGTCCCGGTACCCCTGGTCCTGCTCTTCGAACCACTCGACGGACGGCATCGACACGACACGCGTCGGGACGCCCTCGGCCTGGAGCTGCTCACGCGCCTCCACGGCCACGTGCACCTCGGAACCGGTGGCGATCAGGATCACCTGCGGCTCGCCGCCGTCGGCCTCGAACAGGACATAGCCGCCCTTGGCCGCGTCCTCGTTGGGCTCGTACACCGGCACGCCCTGGCGGGTGAGGGCGAGGCCGTGCGGCTGCCCCTTGCCGAACTCCTTGGTGTAGCGCCCCAGGATCTCGCGCCAGGCGATCGCGGTCTCGTTGGCGTCCGCCGGGCGGACGACGTTCAGACCGGGGATCGCGCGCAGCGAGGCCAGGTGCTCGACCGGCTGGTGGGTGGGGCCGTCCTCGCCGAGGCCGATGGAGTCGTGCGTCCACACGTACGTCACCGGCAGGTGCATCAGGGCCGACAGGCGCACCGCGTTGCGCATGTAGTCGGAGAAGACGAGGAACGTGCCGCCGTAGACACGGGTGTTGCCGTGCAGCGTGATGCCGTTCATCTCGGCGCCCATCGAGTGCTCGCGGATGCCGAAGTGGATGGTGCGGCCGTACGGCTTGGCCTCGGGCAGCGGGTTGCCCTCGGGCAGGAACGAGCTCTCCTTGTCGATGGTCGTGTTGTTCGACCCGGCGAGGTCGGCGGAGCCGCCCCACAGCTCGGGGATGACCGCGCCGAGAGCCTGCAGCACCTTGCCGGAGGCGGCACGCGTCGCGACGCCCTTGCCCGGCTCGAAGACCGGGATCTTCTCCTCCCAGCCGGCGGGCAGCTCGCCCTTGCTGATGCGGTCGAACTCGGCGGCCCGCTCGGGGTTGTCGTCGCGCCACTGCTGCAGGGACTTCTCCCACTCGGCCTTCGCCTGGGCGCCGCGCTCCAGGGCCTTGCGGGTGTGGGTGATCACCTCGTCCTCGACGGCGAAGGACCGCTCCGGGTCGAAGCCGAGGACGCGCTTGGTGGCCGCGACCTCTTCGGCTCCCAGCGCCGAGCCGTGCGCGGCCTCGGTGTTCTGGGCGTTGGGGGCCGGCCAGGCGATGATCGAGCGCATCGCGATGAAGGACGGCTTGTCCGTGACGGCCTTGGCCTTCTGGACGGCGTCGTAGACGGCGGCCGGGTCCAGGTCGCCGTTGGCCTGGGCCTCCACGCGCTGCACATGCCAGCCGTAGGCCTCGTACCGCTTGACGGTGTCCTCGGACACGGCCGTCTCGGTGTCGCCCTCGATCGAGATGTGGTTGTCGTCCCACAGCAGGATCAGGTTGCCGAGCTTCTGGTGGCCGGCCAGCGAGGAGGCCTCGGCGGAGATGCCCTCCTGGAGGCAGCCGTCACCGGCGATGCAGTAGATGAAGTGGTCGAAGGGCGACTCGCCCTGCGGGGCCTCGGGGTCGAACAGACCGCGCTCGTAGCGGGCGGCCATCGCCATGCCCACCGCGTTGGCGACACCCTGGCCGAGCGGACCCGTGGTGGTCTCGACGCCCTTGGTGTGCCCGTACTCCGGGTGGCCCGGGGTCTTCGAACCCCAGGTGCGGAAGGACTCCAGGTCCTGAAGCTCCAGGCCGAAGCCGGCCAGGTAGAGCTGTGTGTAGAGGGTCAGGGAGGAGTGGCCGGCGGACAGCACGAAGCGGTCGCGCCCGACCCACTCCGGGTCGGCCGGGTCGTGCCGCATCACCTTCTGGAAGAGGGTGTAGGCGGCCGGGGCCAGGCTCATCGCCGTACCGGGATGGCCGTTGCCGACCTTCTGTACGGCGTCGGCGGCCAGGACACGGGCGGTGTCCACGGCCCGCTGGTCCAGCTCGGTCCACTCAAGGTCTGTGGTGGTCGGCTTGGTGCTCACCCTGGGTCAGGGCTCCTCTCCACATGTCGGTCGCCGGTCTTCGGGGCATGCCCCCACCCGGCCGCCGGCGCGCTTGCCGCCCGCCGGCCGCTGACGAGCCTACCCTCGCGAGGACGTGCATTTTTTCGAGTGTTTCCAGACTGCCGGGACTCTGTCGGATCCGCCTCCCGACTGGCCGAGAAGCCATGTGGCACATGAATACGGACGCTGACATCTGAGCGCTCAATCGAGGGGTGGGTCCCCTCTTATGGGGCGTGCGCCAACACGACCCCACCCCCGCGAAGGCCGGGGTATGGGCAACGTCTAAAGTGGCGTGGTACGCGCGAGCCTTTACCGGGACTTCACACGGGGAGGCTTGCTGGGATGTCTCTGTCAGGGGTGTGCGTGACGGCCGTCGAATCCCGTCCAGCGGGCTTGCTCGGTGGTGCGAGCCAGGGCCCGGTTCACCGGCCGTTCGGGGCCCGTGTCAAGGCGTTCGTGGCGCTGACCAAGCCGCGGATCATCGAGCTGCTGCTCATCACCACCGTTCCGGTGATGTTCCTGGCGCAGCAGGGCGTGCCCGACCTCGGGCTGGTCCTGCTGACCTGCGTCGGCGGCTACCTCTCGGCGGGCGGCGCCAACGCGCTGAACATGTACATCGACCGGGACATCGACGCCCTGATGGACCGCACCTCGCAGCGGCCGCTGGTGACCGGCATGGTCAGCCCGCGCGAGTGCCTCGCCTTCGGCATCACCCTCGCGGTCGTCTCGACGCTCCTGTTCGGCTTCACCGTCAACTGGCTGTCCGCCTGGCTCTCCCTCGGGGCACTCCTCTTCTACGTCGTCGTCTACACGATGATCCTCAAGCGGCGTACGGCGCAGAACATCGTGTGGGGCGGCATCGCGGGCTGCATGCCCGTGCTCATCGGCTGGTCGGCCGTGACGGACTCGCTCTCCTGGGCGCCCGTCATCCTGTTCATGGTGATCTTCTTCTGGACCCCGCCGCACTACTGGCCGCTGTCCATGAAGGTCAAGGACGACTACGCGCGCGTGGGCGTGCCGATGCTGCCGGTCATCGCGTCCAACAAGGTCGTCGCCAAGCAGATCGTCATCTACAGCTGGGTGATGGTCGCCGTGTCCCTGCTCCTCACCCCGCTCGGCTACACCGGCTGGTTCTACACGGCCGTCGCGCTGGCCGCCGGCGGATGGTGGCTGTGGGAGGCGCACGCGCTGCAGAACCGGGCCAGGGCCGAGGTCACGGGCGTGAAGCTGAAGGAGATGCGGCTGTTCCACTGGTCGATCACCTATGTGTCGCTGCTGTTCGTGGCGATCGCGGTGGACCCGTTCCTGCGCTGACAGAGGGCGGGCGTACGTCACAGAGACCTGCTCTCGCCAGCTGATCTACCCGCGAGTAGCATCCTGGCCATGGCAGACACGCAGCAGGTTGACGCGAGGGCCGAGCGCAAGGCCGCGAAGCTCGCCCGGGAGATCAGCGCCTTCTCCAAGGCGCACGGCGGCGCCGAGGGCCAGGTGGCCTACATCGGCGAGCGCGGCGCCCGCATCGTCCTCGTGGGCGAGGACGGCGGCTGGGGCGACCTCGTCGCACCCACGTACGCCATCGCCGAGCAGGCGGTGGAGAAGGCCGGCATCACGCGCCACGAGTCCTTCGACGGCGAGTTCGCGGCGAAGGTGAAGACGGGTTCGTACGAATGGAAGCGCATGGCCGGCATCCAGATCGGCGGTTGACCGGCGCGCCCGGAGGGGCGCGGGGCCGTATCGATATGCGGCTCCGCCGCGATGGGGGTCCCCCCGGGTTCCAGCGAAGCCGAGAATTTGGGGGAGCGACCGGCCACGTACGGTCCGAAGTCGCCAAATAACCCGCAGCCCCGAGCTCATCCGCGACCTCGAACCGTGTTCACCCGTTAGGCCGTGCGGGCCAGCGCAGCGCCCACGCGTCTGACGGGGAGTCCGGATGATCGAAACGCCGTCCCTCGTGGACCAGTACTGCCACGGAGTGCTCCGCACGGAATTGGGCCTCGGCACCTTCGAGGCCCAACTCGCCCGCACCGAGGGCCCACCCGCACCGGGCACCACCCTCTTCGACACCCAGACGGGATTCGCCGTACGGCGCTGGTGCCCGCCCCTGCTCGGCCTGGAGCCGCACTGCCCGCCCGCCCGCTATCTGGCCCGGCGCCGGGAACTGGGCGTCCTGGAGACGGGCCGCAGGCTGCTGCGCGGCAGCGGCATCACCGCCTACCTCGTCGACACCGGCCTGCCCGGCGACCTCACCGGCCCCGCCGAGCTGGCCTCCGCCGGTTCCGCCCAGGCCCACGAGATCATCCGGCTCGAGCAGCTCGCGGAGCAGGTCGCCGACACCTCCGGCACCGTCGAGTCCTTCCTCGCCAACCTCGCCGAGTCGGTGCACGGCGCCGCCGCGAACGCGGTCGCCTTCACCTCCGTCGCGGGGCTGGGGCACGGCCTGGCGCTCGCGCCCGAGCCGCCGGGGCCGGGGGAGGTGCGGGGCGCGGCGGGCCGCTGGCTGGCCGGGCGGCGGGTCGGCGGGCCGCTCACCGACCCCGTGCTGCTCCGGCACCTGCTGTGGATCGCCGTGGCCTCCGGCCGCCCGCTCCAGCTGCACGCCGGGCTCGGCGAGCCGAGCTCCCGCATCGACCGTACGGACCCCGTGCTGCTCACCGACTTCGTGCGGGCCACGGCCGGCCTCGGCACGGACCTGATCCTGCTGCACGGCTACCCGTACCACCGGCACGCCGCCCATCTGGCCGGGGTCTTCCCGCACGTCTACACCGACTCCGGCGCCGCACTCGTGCGCACCGGAGCCCGCGCGGCCACCGTGCTCGCCGAGATCCTGGAGCTGGCCCCGTTCGGCAAGATCCTCTTCTCCACGGGCGCGCACGGCCTGCCCGAGTTGCACGTCGTGGGCGCCCGGCTGTTCCGCGAGGCCCTGGGCCGGGTCCTGGGCACCTGGGTCGCCGAGGGCGCCTGGTGTCTGGAGGACGCTCAGCGGGTGGCCCGGATGGTCGCGGCGGACAACGCGCGCCGGGTGTACGGGCTGGAGTGAGCTGTCCAGACTGGGCGGATGCCGACCACATCGCTGCTCGACCGGTTCCTCGACGGACTCACGCCGCTACGGCCCCGCGCGGTATGGGCCCACGGCTCGCTGGCCGGCGGTGACTATCAGGAAGGCCGCAGCGACCTGGACCTGATCGCCGTACTGCCGGGCCCGGTGCGCCTCGGGAGCGTACGGCGGGTGGTGGCCCTGCACCGGCGGCTGCGGGCCGAACCCCTCGCCCCGAAACTCCACTGCAGCTATGTCACCCCGGCCACCCTGGGCGACCCGGACCGCTCGCACCTCACCTGGGCCCACGGACGCGTGCTGCGCCGCCCGGTCACCCCCGTCACCCGGCGCGAGCTGCACGACTTCGGGCGGGTGCTGTACGGCGGATCCCCGGCCGGACTGCTCCCGCCGGTGCCGGAGCGGCAGCTGCACGACTTCGCCGTACGGGACCAGCGGGACCACTGGCGCCCGGCGGTGGACAAGGCTCGGCTGTGGCGGCAGGACGTGTGGGTGGACCTGGGCCTGCTCACCTTCGCCCGGGCCACCGTGACCCTGCGCGACGGGCGGCTGGTCTCCAAGCGGGAGGCGCTCGCCGAACTCCCGGCGCTCGGCGCTCCTGTCGAGGTCGTCGAGGACATCGCCCATCGGCGCTACGACGACGACCCCGCCCCGGCGGCCCAGGACTGGCGCGACCGCCGCGCCGAGCTGACCCGCGCCTACCTCGGCCCGGCGATCGACGCGCTGGTCACCGCCTACGGGTGACTCACGCGCGCGTGCCCACCGTCGCCTCGGCCGAGGGGCCGGGCAGGTCCAGGGCGGCCTCCGGGCGTTCGCGCAGGGCCAGCAGGACGCGCAGGACGCCGATCCACACCAGGCACGAGCCGAGCATGTGCAGGCCCACCAGCAGCTCGGGCAGGTGGGTGAAGTACTGCACGTAACCGATCACACCCTGGCCGAGCAGGATCAGGAACAGATCGCGGGTGCGGGCGAGCGGCCCCTTCGGCGCGTCCACCGCCTTCAGCACGAACCACAGCGCGAACGTCAGCGTCACCACGATCCAGGCGAGCACCGCGTGCAGCTTGGCCACGGTCTCCCAGTCGATGGGGATTCGCTTGACGTCGCTGGAGTCACCCGCGTGCGGCCCGGCCCCGGTCACCACCGTGCCGACCGCGATGAGCAGCAGGGACGCCGCCACCAGGAACCACACCAGCTGTTCCACGGCCTTGCCGGTCAGCGGCCGGGGCGCGCCGTCGCCCTCGCGGGTGCGCTGCCACATCACCGCGGCGACGGTGGTCAGGGCCGTCGCCAGCAGGAAGTGGGCCGCGACGGTGTACGGGTTGAGGCCCACGAGCACCACGATGCCGCCGAGGATCGCGTTGCTCATCACCAGCCAGAACTGCGCCCAGCCCAGCCGGGTCAGGCTGCGCCGGTACGGCTTCTCGGAGCGGGCGGCGATGATCGCCCAGCCGACCGCGGCGCACAGCACGTACGTCAGCATGCGATTGCCGAACTCGATCGCGCTGTGGTAGCTCAGCGCGGTCGTCGGCGTGAGGGAGCCGTCGGTGCACTCGGGCCAGGTCGGGCAGCCGAGGCCGGAGCCGGTCAGGCGGACGGCGCCGCCGGTGACGACGATGACCACCGACATCACGAGCGCGGCGAGGGCCGCCCGCCGGACCGTCCGGGGGGAGGGGGTCCAGCGTTCGGCGATGAAGGCGAGCGGGTTGCGCACGGCCGCTGCGGCGTCGGCGGGGTTCAGCTTGGGCACGCCCACCATCGTAGGCCGCCGCTTGTGCATGCTTTCACGAGGGTCCACCGTGACCGCTCACTCCCAGCGGAAGAACGTGCCCGCCGCGGCCAGCCCGACGACCGCCCACCCCGCGAGGATCCCCAGGTCGCCCCACGGCATCCCGGCGCCGTGCTGGAGCACGTCCCGCAGGCCGCCGGAGAGCGCGGAGATGGGCAGCAGTCCGAGCACGTGCTGTGCGGCCGGGCCGAACTTCTCCAGCGGCACGATGACCCCGCCGCCGACCAGCAGGAGCAGGAAGACCAGGTTGGCGGCGGCCAGGGTCGCCTCCGCCTTCAGCGTGCCCGCCATCAGCAGGCCGAGGCCGGAGAAGGCGGCCGTACCCAGGATCAGCAGGAGCAGGACGGCGGCCACGCTCGTAAATGTTCCGGCGCCGTGCGGGTTCCAGCCCAGCGCGAAGGCGATCACCGTCAGCAGGATCACCTGAAGGACCTCGGTGACCAGCACGGACGCGGTCTTCGCGGTCATCAGGCCCCAGCGGGGCAGCGGCGAGGAGGCGAGCCGCTTGAGCACGCCGTAGCGGCGCTCGAAGCCGGTCGCGATGGCCTGACCGGTGAACGCCGTCGACATCACGGCCAGCGCCAGGATGCCCGGGGCGAGGAAGTCGACCGCCCTGCCCTTGCCGGTGTCCACGATGCCCACCGAGCTGAAGAGCACCAGCAGCAGGGTCGGGATGACCACGGTCAGCAGCAGCTGCTCGCCGTTGCGCAGCAGCATCCTCGTCTCCAGCGCCGCCTGCGCCGCGATCATGCGAGGGAGGGGCGCCGCGCCCGGCTTGGGGGTGTATGTACCGGTTGCAGTCGTCACGAGCGCAGCTCCTTGCCCGTCAGCTCCAGGAAGACGTCCTCCAGCGTGTGCCGCTCCACGGAGATCCTCTCCGGCATCACTCCGTGCTGGGCGCACCAGGAGGTCACGGTGGCCAGCAGCTGCGGGTCGACCTTGCCGACGACCCGGTAGGCACCCGGGGTGAGCTCGGCGGCCGTGCAGTCGGCCGGGAGGGCCTTCAGCAGGGAGCCCACGTCGAGTCCGGGGCGGCCGGTGAAGCGCAGGGTGTTCTCGGCGCCGCCCTTGCACAGCTCCTCCGGGGAACCCTGGGCGATGACCCGGCCGCCGTCGATGACCGCCACGTCGTCGGCGAGCTGCTCGGCCTCCTCCATGTAGTGGGTGGTGAGGATCACCGAGACCCCGTCGGCGCGCAGGTCCTTCACCAGGTCCCAGGTGGCCCGGCGGGCCTGCGGGTCCAGGCCGGCCGTCGGCTCGTCCAGGAACACCAGCTCCGGGCGCCCGACGACGGCCATGGCGAGCGCGAGGCGCTGCTGCTGGCCGCCGGACAGCCGCCGGTAGCCGGTCCGGCCGCAGCTGCCCAGGCCCAGCCGCTCGATCAGGGCGTCCACGTCCAGCGGGTGCGCGTGCAGCTTCGCGACGTGTCTGAGCATCTCGTCGGCCCGGGCGCCGGAGTACACGCCGCCGGACTGGAGCATCACACCGATACGGGGACGCAGCTCGGCGGACTGGCGTACGGGGTCGAGGCCCAGGACGCGCACCGTGCCGGAATCCGGCTTCCGGTACCCCTCGCAGGTCTCGACCGTCGTCGTCTTCCCCGCCCCGTTGGGACCGAGTACGGCGGTCACGCCCGCTTCGGCCACCAGGTCGAGGCCGTCCACCGCGGTCTTCGTGCCGTACCGCTTCACCAGGGCCTGGACCTGGACCACGGGCTCACTTCGCATGGTCCCAGAGTCTAGGGAGACCGCTTGCCGTCCGGACCGGCGGGTAGGCGCACTCACTCTTCCCGGGGCCGGTGCACCGGGAGCCACCCCTCGGCGTAGGCCACCGCGTCCGCCACCGGGAACAGCCGGGCGTCCGCCGCGCCCACCTTCCCGCGCACGACGGTCCGGTCCCGCTCGAAGTCGTGCCCCAGCTCGTCGAACCGGTCGGAGTCGATCGACACCTCGACCACCGTCTCCCAGCCACCCCCGGGAGCGGGCCGCCCGACCTCGACCAGCGGGGCGGGTATCCGGTACTCGGCCAGGTGGAAGGCGGTGCAGGAGTCGTAGCCCGCGCCGAGCAGCAGGACCCGGGCGCCCAGCTTCTCCAGCCGGGCCAGCGGGCTCCGCTCGCCGAGCCGGCAGTCGGGGGCGTGGCCGTCGGTGATCTCCCGCGCGCGGGGGCCGAGGGCCGCGAACGAGGTGTGCGGGTGCGCGCTGCGCAGGGCGCCCGGCCAGGTCCGTACGGTCTCGGGGATCACGCCGACCCCGCGCGTGGGGGTGATCAGCGGGTCGTACGGCGGCATGGTCGCCCGGATCCGGTCCCACCACTCCCGGGGCACGGGCGGTCTGCTCCACAGCGCGGGGTCCGACAGGTCGGCCGACTGGGCGGGGACGACGAGCGTGCCCGAGGGGCCGAGGGCGTCGAGCAGTGCCTGGACGACCGCGACGGTTCCGCCGTTCACCCAGCCGAGAGAGCTGAGCGAGGAGTGGACGAGCAGGGTTTCACCGGTCTCGACACCCAGAAGGCGTAGCTGTGCGGCGAGGATGTCGCGGGTGACAAGAGGGCCGGTCGGAGGGGGTGTCGGCATGGTTCGCGAGTCTTCCGGACGGACCCGCCCGCCGCCACCGAATTGCCTGCTCAGGGCCTCGTCGGATGATCGATCAAAGATCGTTTCCGCAGGTCGGATTAGGTATGCCTAAGTGACGCAGGGCACCGCTCGATGATCCGGACGGCGCTTGTCAGGCTCCGCGGAATTACGCAACAATGGCGTTGTGAAAAACGTCGGCGAGGCTCGGGAGACCCCCCTGGGGGCCCCGCAGGAGGAACTCGCGACCGGTGAGCGCTCCACGCGCAACCGCGTCGCGCGCTCCATCCTGGATCACGGCCCGTCCACCGTCGCCGAACTCGCCGGCCGGCTGGGACTGACCCAGGCGGCCGTCCGGCGCCACCTGGACGCACTGGTCGCCGACGACGTCGTGGAGGCCCGCGAACAGCGCGTGTACGGCACGCGCACGCGCGGCCGCCCCGCCAAGGTCTTCGCGCTGACCGACTGCGGCCGGGACGCCTTCGACCAGTCGTACGACAAGCTCGCCGCGGACGCGCTCCGCTGGATCGCCGAGCAGGGCGGGGGCCCCGAGGCGGTCGCGGCCTTCGCCCGTGCCCGGATCGCCGCCCAGGCGAGCGCGTACCGCAAGGCGATCGAGGCGGTCACGCCGGACAAGCGCGCCGAAGCCCTGGCCAAGGCCTTGAGCGTGGACGGGTACGCTGCTACGGCACGCAGCGCACCGGTCGGCGAGCAGCTGTGCCAGCACCACTGCCCGGTCGCTCATGTCGCGGAGCAGTTCCCGCAGCTGTGCGAGGCGGAGACGGAGATCTTCGCCGAGCTGCTGGGTACCCACGTCCAGCGACTGGCGACCATCGCGCACGGCGACGGCGTCTGCACGACGTTCATCCCCAAGACATCCACTGACGCACCTGCAAGCACGGCCGGGAGGAACCCCGCATGACTCTCCCCACGGAGACTGCCCACCCCGAACTCGAGGGCCTGGGCAAGTACGAATACGGCTGGGCCGACTCCGACGTGGCCGGTGCCTCCGCCAGGCGCGGCCTGAACGAGGAGGTCGTCCGCGACATCTCCGGCAAGAAGTCGGAGCCGGAGTGGATGACCAAGCTGCGCCTGAAGGGCCTGAAGCTCTTCGAGAAGAAGCCGATGCCGAACTGGGGCTCCGACCTCTCGGGCATCGACTTCGACAACATCAAGTACTTCGTGCGCTCCACGGAGAAGCAGGCGGAGTCCTGGGAGGACCTGCCCGAGGACATCAAGAACACCTACGACAAGCTGGGCATCCCGGAGGCCGAGAAGCAGCGCCTGGTCGCCGGCGTCGCCGCCCAGTACGAGTCGGAGGTCGTCTACCACCAGATCCGCGAGGACCTGGAGGAGCAGGGCGTCATCTTCCTCGACACCGACACCGCCCTGAAGGAGCACCCGGAGCTCTTCAAGGAGTACTTCGGCACCGTCATCCCCGCCGGTGACAACAAGTTCGCCGCGCTGAACACCGCTGTGTGGTCCGGCGGCTCCTTCATCTACGTCCCGAAGGGCGTGCACGTCGAGATCCCGCTCCAGGCCTACTTCCGCATCAACACGGAGAACATGGGCCAGTTCGAGCGGACCCTGATCATCGTCGACGAGGGTGCCTACGTGCACTACGTCGAGGGTTGTACGGCCCCGATCTACAAGTCGGACTCGCTGCACTCCGCGGTCGTCGAGATCATCGTCAAGAAGAACGCCCGCTGCCGCTACACGACCATCCAGAACTGGTCGAACAACGTCTACAACCTGGTCACCAAGCGCGCCGTGGCCTACGAGGGCGCGACCATGGAGTGGATCGACGGCAACATCGGCTCCAAGGTGACGATGAAGTACCCGGCCGTCTACCTGATGGGCGAGCACGCCAAGGGCGAGACCCTCTCCATCGCCTTCGCGGGCGAGGGCCAGCACCAGGACGCCGGTTCGAAGATGGTCCACATGGCCCCGAACACCTCGTCCAACATCGTCTCCAAGTCGGTGGCCCGCGGTGGCGGCCGTACCTCGTACCGCGGCCTGGTCGAGATCGGCGAGGGTGCCGCCGGGTCGAAGTCCAACGTGCTGTGCGACGCGCTGCTGGTCGACACCATCTCCCGCTCCGACACGTACCCCTACGTCGACGTCCGCGAGGACGACGTGTCCATGGGCCACGAGGCGACCGTCTCCAAGGTCTCCGAGGACCAGCTCTTCTACCTGATGAGCCGCGGTCTGACCGAGTTCGAGGCGATGGCGATGATCGTGCGCGGCTTCGTCGAGCCGATCGCCAAGGAGCTGCCCATGGAGTACGCCCTTGAGCTCAACCGGCTGATCGAGCTGCAGATGGAAGGCGCGGTCGGCTAAAGGCCCGCCCCATCGGTCAGCACACGACTTACTCAGAAAGCGAGCACTACGACAGCCATGGCTGAGGCTCAGAACATCCCGGTGGGCTCCACCACCGCCGGCCAGATCGCGGTCGCCGCCGAGTCGACCGTCGTCTCGCGCATGAGCGCGCCCCCGTCCTTCGACGTGTCGGACTTCCCGGTCCCGCACGGCCGCGAGGAGGAGTGGCGGTTCACCCCGCTGGAGCGGCTGCGCGGGCTGCACGACGGCACCGCGGTCGCCACCGGCGACGGCGTGAAGGTCACCGTCGAGGCCCCCGAGGGCGTCGTCGTCGAGACCGTCGGCCGCGAGGACGCGCGCCTCGGCAGGGCCGGCACCCCGGTGGACCGCGTCGCCGCCCAGGCGTACTCGGCGTTCGAGAAGGCCGGCGTGGTCACCGTCCCCAAGGAGACGGTGCTCACCGAGCCGATCCGGATCGCCGCGCACGGCGAGGGCGGGGTCGCCTTCGCCCACCAGGTGATCGAGCTGGGCGCCTTCGCCGAGGCCGTCGTGGTCATCGACCACACCGGTGACGTCGTGCTCGCCGCCAACGTCGACTACATCCTGGGCGACGGCGCCAAGCTGACCGTCGTCTCCGTGCAGGACTGGGACGACAAGGCCGTGCACGTGGCCCAGCACAACGCGCTGGTCGGCCGGGACGCCTCCTTCAAGTCCGTGGTCGTCACCTTCGGCGGTGACGTGGTCCGCGTGCACCCGCGCGTGACCTACGCCGGCCCCGGTGGCGAGGCCGAGCTGTTCGGCCTGTACTTCACCGACGCCGGGCAGCACCAGGAGCACCGCCTGCTGGTCACCCACAACACCCCGCACTGCAAGTCGAACGTCGTCTACAAGGGCGCGCTCCAGGGCGACGACGCGCACGCGGTCTGGATCGGCGACGTGCTCATCGAGGCCAAGGCCGAGGGCACGGACACCTACGAGATGAACCGCAACCTGGTCCTCACGGACGGCGCGCGCGTCGACTCGGTGCCGAACCTGGAGATCGAGACCGGCGAGATCGTCGGCGCCGGCCACGCCTCCGCGACCGGCCGCTTCGACGACGAGCAGCTCTTCTACCTGATGGCCCGCGGCATCCCGCAGCACGAGGCCCGCCGCCTGGTGGTCCGCGGCTTCTTCGCCGAACTGGTCCAGCAGATCGGTGTCGCCGACATCGAGGAGCGCCTGCTCGCCAAGATCGAGGAGGAGCTGGAGGCTTCGGTCGCATGACCTTCGTACGCGTCTGCGGGCTGAGCGAGCTGGAGGAGGACACCCCGAAGCGGGTGGAGATCGACAGCACGCCGGTCTCGGTCGTCAAGACCGAGGGCGAGGTGTTCGCGATCTACGACATCTGCTCCCACGCGAACGTCTCGCTCTCCGAGGGCGAGGTGGAGGACTGCCAGATCGAGTGCTGGCTGCACGGCTCCTCCTTCGACCTGCGCACCGGCAAGCCGTCCGGCCTCCCGGCCACGCGCCCCGTCCCCGTATACCCCGTAAAGATCGAAGGGGACGACGTTCTCGTCTCCCTCACCCAGGAGTCCTGAGGCACCCATGGCAACGCTTGAAATCCGAGACCTGCACGTCACCGTCGAGGCCGACAACGCCACGAAGGAGATCCTCAAGGGCGTAGACCTCACCGTGAAGCAGGGCGAGACGCACGCCATCATGGGCCCCAACGGCTCCGGCAAGTCGACCCTCGCCTACTCCCTCGCGGGTCACCCGAAGTACACGATCACCCGCGGCACCGTCACCCTCGACGGCGAGGACGTCCTGGAGATGTCCGTCGACGAGCGCGCCCGCGCCGGCCTGTTCCTGGCGATGCAGTACCCGGTCGAGGTCCCCGGCGTCTCGGTCTCCAACTTCCTGCGCACCTCCGCCACCGCCGTCCGTGGCGAGGCCCCCAAGCTGCGCACCTGGGTGAAGGAGGTCAAGGAGACCATGGAGCGCCTCAACATGGACCCCTCCTTCGCCGAGCGCAACGTCAACGAGGGCTTCTCCGGCGGTGAGAAGAAGCGCCACGAGATCCTCCAGCTGGAGCTGCTCAAGCCGAAGGTCGCGATCCTCGACGAGACGGACTCCGGTCTGGACGTCGACGCGCTCCGCATCGTCTCCGAGGGCGTCAACCGCGTCCGCGAGACCGGCGAGGTCGGCACCCTGCTGATCACGCACTACACGCGCATCCTGCGCTACATCAAGCCCGACTTCGTCCACGTCTTCTCCGGCGGCCGGATCGTCGAGTCCGGCGGTGCCGAACTCGCCGACAAGCTGGAGGACGAGGGCTACGAGGCATACACGAAGGGTGGCGTATCCGCGTGACACAGATGCCGGGCCTCCTCGACACAGAGGCGATCCGCAAGGACTTCCCCGTCCTCGACCGACTGGTCCACGACGGCAAGAAGCTCGTGTACCTGGACAACGCGGCGACCTCGCAGAAGCCGCGCCAGGTACTGGACGCCCTGAGCGAGTACTACGAGCGCTACAACGCCAACGTCCACCGCGGTGTGCATGTGCTCGCCGAGGAGGCCACGGCGCTGTACGAGGGCGCGCGTGACAAGGTCGCCGAGTTCGTCAACGCGCCCAGCCGCGACGAGGTGATCTTCACCAAGAACGCCTCCGAGTCGCTGAACCTCGTGGCGAACATGCTGGGCTGGGCCGAGGAGCCCTACCGGGTGGACCACGAGACCGAGATCGTCATCACGGAGATGGAGCACCACTCCAACATCGTGCCGTGGCAGCTGCTCGCACAGCGCACGGGCGCGAAGCTGAAGTGGTTCGGTCTCACGGACGACGGCCGGCTGGACCTGACCAACATCGACGAGATCATCACGGAGAAGACGAAGATCGTCTCCTTCGTGCTGGTGTCGAACATCCTGGGCACCGTCAACCCGGTCGAGGCGATAGTGCGCCGCGCCCAGGAGGTCGGCGCGCTGGTCTGCATCGACGCCTCCCAGGCCGCCCCGCACATGCCGCTGGACGTGCAGGCCCTGCAGGCCGACTTCGTGGCCTTCACCGGCCACAAGATGTGCGGCCCGACGGGCATCGGCGTCCTGTGGGGCCGCCAGGAGCTCCTGGAGGACCTTCCCCCCTTCCTGGGCGGCGGCGAGATGATCGAGACCGTCTCGATGCACTCCTCCACCTACGCCCCGGCGCCGCACAAGTTCGAGGCGGGCACGCCCCCGATCGCTCAGGCGGTCGGTCTCGGCGCGGCGATCGACTACCTCCAGTCGATCGGCATGGAGAAGATCCTCGCCCATGAGCACGCGCTGACCGAGTACGCGGTCCAGCGTCTGCAGAAGGTCCCGGACCTGAGGATCATCGGCCCGACCACGGCCGAGGACCGGGGTGCCGCGATCTCCTTCACGCTCGGTGACATCCACCCGCACGACGTGGGCCAGGTCCTCGACGAGCAGGGCATCGCGGTTCGCGTCGGCCACCACTGCGCGCGCCCGGTCTGCCTGCGCTACGGAATTCCTGCGACCACGCGAGCGTCGTTCTATCTGTACTCCACGCCGGCCGAGATCGACGCACTGGTCGAGGGGCTGGAGCACGTACGGAACTTCTTCGGCTGAGAGGCGTGTCTACACCGTGAAGTTGGACTCGATGTACCAGGAAGTCATCCTGGACCACTACAAGAACCCCCACGGGCGTGGTCTGCGGGATGGCGACGCCGAGGTGCACCACGTGAACCCGACGTGCGGCGACGAGATCACCCTCCGCGTGAAGTACGACGGCACGACGATCGCGGACGTCTCGTACGAGGGCCAGGGCTGCTCGATCAGCCAGGCGAGCGCGTCGGTCCTCAACGAGCTGCTGGTCGGCAAGGACCTGCCCGATGCGCAGAAGATCCAGGAGACCTTCCTGGAGCTGATGCAGTCCAAGGGCCGGATCGAGCCCGACGACGCGATGGAGGACATCCTGGAGGACGCGGTCGCGTTCGCCGGTGTCTCCAAGTACCCCGCGCGGGTCAAGTGCGCCCTCCTGAGCTGGATGGCGTGGAAGGACGCGACGGCCCAGGCGCTGAGTGGCGCCGACGCCGAAAGGAAGACGGCATGACCGACACCGCTGAGATGAAGCCGGCCTCCGAGGAGGAGCTGCGCGAGGCCCTGATGGACGTCGTCGACCCCGAGCTGGGCATCGACGTCGTCAACCTCGGCCTGATCTACGGCATCCACATCGACGACTCCAACATCGCGACCGTCGACATGACCCTCACCTCGGCGGCGTGCCCGCTGACGGACGTCATCGAGGACCAGGCCAAGTCCGCCACGGACGGCCTCGTCAACGAACTGCGCATCAACTGGGTCTGGATGCCCCCGTGGGGCCCCGACAAGATCACGGACGACGGCCGCGAGCAGCTCCGGGCGCTCGGGTTCAACGTCTGACACCGAGTCGGTGGAAGGGGCCACGGCCATGTGCCGTGGCCCCTTCGTCGTTCACCGGCGCCGCGGGCTGATGGCCGGCGGTCTCCGCCGGGACCTCCCCGTTGTGTACGACCGTACGCAACGTTGTGTACGCTTGTACACATGGGATACCTGACACTCGCCGGCGCCATAGCCGCCGAGGTCGCCGCGACGACGGCGATGAAGTACAGCGAGGGGTTCAGCCGGTTCTGGCCCTCGCTCGTGACGGCTCTGGGCTACCTCGTCTCCTTCGCGCTGCTCGCCCAGACGCTGAAGACCGTCCAGATCGGCACGGCGTACGCGATCTGGTCCGGGGTCGGCACGGCGGTCATCGCCCTGCTCGGCCTGCTGCTGTTCGGGGAGGGGCTGGGCGTCGCCAAGGTCGGCGGGATCCTGCTGATCATCGGGGGAGTGGTCGTGCTGAACCTCGGCGGGGCGAGCCACTGATGCCCCGCCGCTACGACCCCGACCGGCGCCGGCGCATCGTCGACGCGGCGATCCGCGTGGTCGGCCGGGACGGCATCGCAGGCCTCAGCCACCGCTCGGTCGCCGCCGAGGCGGACGTCCCGCTCGGCTCTACGACGTACCACTTCGCCACCCTGGAAGAGCTGATGGTGGCCGCGCTGCGGCAGACCAACGAGAACTTCGGCCGGGTGCTGGCCGAGCGGCTGCCGGAGAACGGCGAGGGCGATCTCGCCGCCGACCTCGCCCGCGCGCTCGGCGTGTGGCTGGGCGGCGAGCGCACGGGCGTGGAGCTGGAGTACGAGCTGTATCTGGCGGCCCTGCGCCGGCCCGCCCTGCGCCCCGTCGCCGCCGAGTGGACCGATCAGGCGGCGGCACTGCTGGCCCGCCGCACAAACCCGCTCACCGCCCGGGCCCTGCTCGCGCTGATGGACGGAATCTGTCTCCAGGTCCTGCTGACGGGCGGTTCGTACGACGAGGAGTACGCCCGCGCCGCCCTCGCTCGGCTGATCCCCCGAAGCGGCGACCGGCACGTGAGACGCGGTTCGCCCTGACCACCCCGCCCACGTTAGGTTTTCTTCCATGACCGACTCTGCTTCCCGCACCACCGGCGCCGTCGCCGCCGGCCTCGCCACCCTCGCCTCCGACGGCACCGTTCTCGACACCTGGTTCCCGGCCCCCGAGCTGGTCGCGGAGCCGGGCCCGGCCGGCACCGAGCGGCTCACCGCCGAGCAGGCGGCCCAGCTGCTGGGCGGCGGCGCGACCGCGGCGGTCGGCCCGGACGCCCGCCGGGGCGTCGAGGTGGTCGCGGTCCGCACGGTCATCGCCTCCCTCGACGAGAAGCCGCTCGACGCGCACGACGTCTACCTGCGGCTGCACCTGCTCTCGCACCGCCTGGTCAAGCCGCACGGCCAGAGCCTGGACGGCATCTTCGGCCACCTCGCCAACGTCGCCTGGACCTCGCTCGGCCCGGTCGCCGTCGACGACATCGAGAAGGTGCGCCTGAACGCCCGCGCCGAGGGCCTGCACCTGCAGGTCACCTCGATCGACAAGTTCCCGCGCATGACCGACTACGTCGCCCCCAAGGGCGTCCGCATCGCCGACGCCGACCGGGTCCGCCTCGGCGCGCACCTCGCCGAGGGCACCACCGTCATGCACGAGGGCTTCGTCAACTTCAACGCCGGCACGCTCGGCACCTCGATGGTCGAGGGCCGGATCTCCGCGGGCGTCGTGGTCGGTAACGGCTCCGACATCGGCGGCGGCGCCTCCACCATGGGCACCCTGTCCGGCGGCGGCAACGTGATCATCTCCATCGGCGAGCGCTGCCTGATCGGCGCCGAGGCGGGCGTCGGCATCGCCCTCGGCGACGAGTGCGTGGTCGAGGCCGGCCTCTACATCACCGCGGGCACCCGGATCACCATGCCCGACGGCCAGATCGTCAAGGCCCGCGAGCTGAACGGCGCCTCCAACATCCTCTTCCGCCGCAACTCGGTCACCGGCACGGTCGAGGCCCGCCCGAACAACGCGGTCTGGGGCGGCCTGAACGACATCCTGCACAGCCACAACTGACCGCAACGCCCTCGGAGCGCCCTTCGCCGCGCGGTGATGGGCGCTCCGTCAGGCCGGCGGAGCCACCGCGGACGCCCGCAGCGCCGCGAGCCGCGAAGCGCACGCCGTCCGTGCCCTCGGCGAACAGGCCCGCGCCAGGCGTCGACGTACGGCGATTCGGGCAGCCCGGCCTCAGCGTTCCGCCGGACGTGCCGTGATGTGCCGTCAGGAGTCTGCGGTGCCGTCGTGGTTGGTCGCGCGGTTCGCCGCGCGCCTTCGGGGCGCGCCGAAGCCGGTCCGGGCGCTGATCAGGCCGTCGTCAGTTCCTCGTACCGCGCCAGCAGCCCGTCGGCCGCCTCCCGGCCCGCGGGCAGCAGCGGGGCGCGCACCGGGCCCGCGGGCAGGCCGAGCCGGGCGAGGAGGGCCTTGGCGGTGACCGTGCCGGGCAGGCCCGCGCCCATCATCGCCTCGATCAACGGCGTGGCGCGCAGCTGGAGTTCGGTCGCCCGGGCGGTGTCGCCCGCGTCGAAGGCGTCGAGGATCGCGGCGATCCGGCCGGGTACGGCGTTCGCGACCGTGCTCACGCAGCCCGCCGCGCCGACCGCGTACAGCGCCAGCACATGCTCGTCGCAGCCCGCGTAGAACGCCAGGTCCGTGCCTGCCAGCACCTTCTGGGTGCCGAGGAAATCGTAGGAGCAGTCCTTGACGGCCACGATCCGCGGATGCCCGGCGAGGCGGATCATCGTCTCCGGCTCGATCCGGGTACCGGTGCGGCCCGGAATGTCGTACAGCATCACGGGCAGCTCACTCGCGTCGGCGACCGCGCGGAAGTGCGCCTCCACCGCCTGCTGGGGCGGCCTGCTGTAGTACGGCGTCACCACCAGTACGCCGTCGGCGCCCGCCCGCCCGGCCGCCAGGGCCAGCTCGACGGTGTGCCGGGTGTCCGCGCTGCCCACGCCCGCGACCAGGGGCACCCCCTCGCCGACCGCCTCCCGTACGGCCGCGACCAGCTCCGCCTTCTCCGCGTCCGTGGTGGTGGGCGATTCGCCCGTGGTGCCGTTCAGCACCAGACCGTCGCAGCCCTCGGCCACCAGCCACGCGGCCAGCTTCCGGGCACCGTCCAGGTCGAGGGCTCCCTCCTCGGTGAACGGCGTGATCATCGCGCAGAGAGCGCGGCCGAAGGGGCGGACGGCGGTGGTGCGTGAGGTCCTCATGGGAGTAGTCTCGGCGCCGCATCCGTGAAGCTCTACTTAATTCTTCTACGAGGTATCGCTAAGTATTGCTGATGCGTCGGGGCGGCGGCCGAAGGTCCTGTGTCCAACTCGGCCCCTCATGGGTCACTATGGCCGGAGGGTCACCGACGTTCGTCATGGGAGGCACCATGAAGCTCGGCAAGGCACTGGCCACGGGAGTCGCCGAGGAGCGGCCGATCGTCGACGAGGAGCAGACCCCGCTCCCCGAGGAGACCGCCCGCACCGAACCGGCCGAGCCGGCCCGCGAAGAGGTCCCGGCCGCCCGATGAGGCTCCGGCTCCCGGCGGAACGCCCGACGGAGCCGCCGACCGGATACAAGATCGCCCACCCGGTGCTGTCCCAGGACGGCACCCGGGCCGGGTTCACCGGTGTCTCGCTCGGCGGCGCGCTGCCGTACGCCGTACTCGACGACGCCTCCTGCGTCTACGGCCGCCGGCACCGCCCGCCGGCCCGGCTGTGCGACTGCGGCTTCCACTGCGTCCACGACCGCGGTGCCGCCGAGGCCATGCTGTGCACCGCCGAGCACCGCACCGCCCTGCTCCTGGAGGTCTCCGTGCTCGGCGCCTACATCCGCTTCGAGCGCGGCTTCCGCTACGCCCGGCAGCGGGTGCGCACGGCCACCGCGGGACCGTGCGCCTGCGGCGCCACCGCCGTCGCGCTCGCCGACGCCGGCTGGGGCAGACCCGGCTGGCGGGCCCTCGCCCCCGTCTGCGGCGACTGTGTGCGCGGCCGTGCGTCCGTCTCGCTCGCCGGCTTCGCCGGGCTGGCCGGGCAGGGGCTGCGGGTCGCGGCGCGGGGCGGCGGTACGGCACTCCCGTCCGCCGAGTTGGCGTACGGCGCAGAGCCGGGCGTGCCCGAACTCGTCGCGGAGGCCGCGCTGTTGCAGGCTCGGCTCGACTGGTTCCAGAGCCAGCTCGCGCGGCTGGGTGAGCGCGGGAACGGGAGCGCGGAGCGGGGCTGACGGGCTTCGGGCCGGGTACCCGGGTGTTGGGTGCGGATGCCTGCGGCGGCCCGTGCGGGTGCGTCGTGGCCGGGGTCGCGCCTACGGTGGGTTGTGAGTCGGTGCCGCGCCAGGCGGTGTCCGTCCTCGGTCCGGCGGGCTGTTCGTCGCGTGGTGCGGGGAGGTTTCGCCGCCCGCCGCGGGCGGACACTGCTCGCCACGACCCCTCCCCGCCGTGCGCGACCTCAGGAGGCATCACGCTCAGCGCTCCAGCGATCAGGGAAAGGGCACACCGATGAAGCACAGGATTCCGCACGGCTCGGGCGCCAAGGGTCCCGACGAGCTGCGGCAGCAGATCGAGCACACCAGGCACCAACTCGGCCACACCGTCGCGCAGTTGGTCGGCAAGGCCGATGTGAAGGGCCGCGCGCGGGTGCGGGCCGCCGACCTGAGGGACAAGGCCGGCGCCATGACCGTACAGCTGCGGGTGAGCGCGGCCCACGCCGGCCACGGCATGCAGGACAGGGCCGCCAAGGCCGGTCACGTCGTGCAGGGCAGGGCGGCCCGGGCGGGTCACACGGTGCAGGGCAAGGCCACACAGGTGGGGCACGCGCTGCAGGGGCGGGCCGTGCAGGCCGGGCATACGGCGCAGGGCCGGGCGAGTCGCGCCGGGCACGTGGTGCAGGAACGGGCCGGACGTCATCCGGGGCCGGTTCTCGCCGTGGGCGTGCTGGGCGCGGCCGCGGCCGCGGTGGCGGCGGGCGTCGCCCGGCGCAGGCGGCGCCACTGAGATCGACCGCCCGAGCGGCGGTGGCTCGACATCACCCTCGTACCGAAGATCAGATCCGTCTGGACAAAATAATTTTTCGGTGCGAGGGTGGGCGCATGCTGGACGTGACCGTGATCGAGGACCCCGAGGCGGCGGCCGTGTCGCTGGACCCCATCCGGGCCCGGCTGCTCGCCGAGCTGGCCGCCGAGCCCGCGTCGGCGGCGATGCTGGCCGGCAAGGTCGGACTGCCCCGGCAGAAGGTGAACTACCACCTCAAGGCGCTGGAGCGGCACGGCCTGGTCGAGCTGGCCGGAGAGCGCCGCAAGGGCAATGTCACCGAGCGGCTGATGCGCGCGACCGCCGCGTCGTACGTCATCTCGCCGGCCGCCCTGCCCGCCGTGCAGCCGGACCCGGACCGCTTCCGCGACCAGCTCTCCGCGCGCTGGCTGCTCGCGCTCGGCGCCCGCCTGGTGCGGGACGTCGGCGCGCTGATCACCGGCGCCGCCAAGGCCAGGAAGCGGCTGGCGACCTATGCCCTGGACGGCCAGGTCCGGTTCGCCTCCGCCGCCGACCGCGCGGCCTTCGTGCAGGAGCTGACGGCGGGCGTGAGCGCCTTGATCCGCAAGTACGACGCGCCGGATGCCGAGGGCGGCAGGGATCACCGGATCGTCGTCGCCCTCCATCCCACGGTCAAGGAACAGCCCGCCCCCGCACTGGATCAGTGAGAAAGAGCCCCGCCATGTCCAAGGAATTCGAGATCGTCCGCGAGTTCGAGGTCGACGTCCCGCCCGAGAAGGTCTGGGAGGCCGTCACCACCGGCACCGGTGGCTATCTGTGGCCCATGGACCCGCCCGAGCCCAGGGAGGGCGGCAAGGGCCCCTTCGGATCCACCGTCACCGCCTGGGACCCGCCCCACCGCTACACCAACCGCAGCGAGGACGTCGGCTTCCCGACCCAGACCGCCAACCAGCTCGACTACACCATCGAGCCCCGCGACGAGGGCCGCCGCGCCTGGGTGCGCTATGTCCACAGCGGCATCTTCACGGACGACTGGAACAACCAGTACGACGGCGCGAGCAAGCACACCAACTTCTATCTGCACACCCTGTGCGAGTACCTGACGCACTTCGCACCCCGCCCGGTCGTCTTCGCCCAGCTGCAGGGCCCCGCCGCCTCGCAGAACCCGAGGGCGCTGGCCGCCGTCGGGCACGCCCTCGGCCTGGCGGACGACACGGCGGCGGGGACGAAGACCGGCGTGCGGGGACCCGGCGGGCGGACCCTGGACGCCGTACTCGACTACCGCAACCCGTACTTCATCGGGCTGCGCACCGACGGCGCGCTCATCCGCTTCTTCGGGCGCGGCCACTGGGGCGCCCCCCTCGGCATCAGCATCCACGACTTCGCGCCGGACGCCGACGCCGAGGCGAACGAGAGCGCCTGGCAGGACTGGCTGAACGGGGTGTTCAGCCAGTCCTGAACGGGAGTTACGGGCGCAAGCGCAGCACCTGCGGGTCGTGGTCGCTGATCTGGTCGTCGAACTCGGCGTTGATGTGCACGCTGTCGTACTCGAAGTCGCAGCCGCGCCGGATCGCGGGGCTGATCAGGATCTGGTCCAGGACCTGCTCGTTGCCCTGGTAGTCGTAGGTGTAACGCTCGCTCTTCGGCAGCGACTTGATCGCCGACCACAGCTCGCCGTCACCCTCGAGGATCTTCGCGGTGCCGGAGAACTCGAAGTCGTTCATGTCGCCGAGCGCGATGACGTCCGCGTTCCGCTGGACCTTCAGGATGTCCTTGACGAAGGCGTTCACCGCGGTCGCCTGTGCGTGGCGCTGGATCTCCGAGCTGCGCGTGGGCGGCTGGTACTGCGAGGTCAGGCCCTGGTCGCCGCCCTTGGAGACCAGGTGGTTGGCGATCACGAAGACGGTCTTGCCGCGGAAGACGAACTCGCCGGCCAGCGGCTTGCGGCTGTCCTTCCAGGCCGCGTTCGCCGGGTCGATCCGGCCGGGGGAGACCGTCAGTTCGGCCTTGCCGTTCTCCTTGGTGACGCCGACCGCGGTGGTGGAGTCGCCGCCCGGCCGGTCCACGAAGGACACCCGCTCGGGGTTGAACAGGAACACCTGGCGGATGTTGCCGCCCGGCTCGCCGCCGTCCTGGTCGTTGACCGGGTTGATCGAGCGCCAGTCGTACTTCGGGCCGCCCGCCGCGACGATCGCGTCGATCAGCTTGTTCACGGTGACGCTCGCGTCGACCGTGCCGTCGTCCGTGGCACCGTTGTTGTCCTGGATCTCCTCCAGGGACACGATGTCCGGCGACTGCAGGTTGTTCACGATCGCGGCGGCGTGCTGGTCGAACGTGTTGTCCGACGGGTCGAGGTTCTCGACGTTGTAGGTGGCCACCGCCAGCTCGCGGCCCGACTGCCTGCGGGTCGTCTCGCGCTCCAGGCCGCCGCTCCTCAGCGTGCCGAGCTTGCTCGCGACCAGGGTGTAGCCGCCGAACTGGTTGAAGTCCAGCGGGCCGGTGGTGGTGCCCTCCAGGGTGTCGCCGACGTTCGCCTTCGGGAAGTCGGCGGTCGAGCCCAGCGACTGGATCTGCAGCCGGCCGGTGTTCTGCGAGTCGTAGGAGCCGTAGACCGTGCCGCCGCGGCGGCTCCGGTGCTCCCAGGGCTTCACCGTGACCCACAGCTCGCTGTACGGGTCGGTGCGGCCGACCACGCGGGTGTCCTCGACCTGGACGTTCATGCCCTCCAGGGACTCGTAGTAGTCCAGGGCGTACGCCGACGGGTCCAGGGTCAGGCCGTTGACCGAACCGCCGGCGGCGGTGTCGCCCTCCGGCGCGTACTCGTCCGGCACCGAGTCCTCGTCGATCACGACCGGCGCCGGGACCGCGTTGCCGGTGGAGACCGTCGTGATCGTCGGCTTGGTGATCTCCGTGACCGACTGGTTGCCGGAGGAGGCGCCGCCCGGGACGTACTCCGAGACCGTGCCGGTCACCGTCACCGAGTCGCCGGCCGCGACCTTGGGCGCGGAGCCGGTGAAGACGAAGACACCCTCGCTGGTGGCCGGATTGTCGTCCGGGTTCGGATCCTGCATCCAGAAACCTCTGGAGGAGCCGTAGGTGCGCGTGGCCGTGACGATGCCGGGAACGTCCGTCACCTTCTGGCCCGCGAACGGCGATATTCGGGTGGTGCCCTGAATGTCGTGGATACGCACCGAGTCGGCGTGCGCGGGCGAGGTGAGGACGACGGCGGACGCCGCGCTGCAGACGGCGGCGACGGTGAGCGCGGCGAGGCGCGCGGAAGACCTGCTCGGCAAGGGATCCCTCCGGGGACGTGACGATGCGCCGGGACGAGGGTGGTACGGGAGCGTGGAGGACTCGTAGCCCTCTGTGACACGCGTAGAGCCGAGTGAACAGTTGTCCCCCCAACTTCTACGCGCGTCAATCTCCTGCCTGGCAACGGGAGTTGTCAAGGTTTCGGCCATGTACGGTGGCCGTCGGGGAGATGAACCGGGCGGCATGGGTGGAAATCCGTCTAGGCTGAGCGGCTGAGCCCGTTCACGGTCCGAGGAGAACCAGCCGATGCCAGACAGCTCCCCCCTGCCGCCCGTACGGCTGCGCCCCGAAGCGGAGCTGGCACACGCCGCGCTGTCCACTCCGCTGCTCTCCCGCGCCGCCCGCCTCGCCCGCTGGGCCGGGCCCGACACCCGCGTGGACGCCGGCGGCGGACTGGTCGAGGAGCAGCTTCCGGCCGCCGCCGAAGTGCTCGGACTGAGCGACGACGACGCCGCCGCGTACGCCGCCGAGGCCTGGCGGGTCGCCGTGGACACCGGACTGGTCGAGATCGTCGACGAGGAGGCCGGGACGGTCCGGGCCGGCGAGGAGCTGAAGCTGCTCACCGGGGGCGCCCCGGCCGATGTGCTCGCCGTGTGGCTCACCGCGCTGGAGACCGTCATCGCCGACGCGAGCGTCCCCGACCTGGACGACCTGGTCGACACCCTGGACGAGGGCGGCGAGATCGATTTCGCGTCACTCGACTGGGATCCCGAGGCCGAGGCGGAGTTCCTGGACGGCGTCCTCGGCAACCTCTATCTGCTGACGGTGAGTGAGGACGGCCCCGGCGAGGGCCCGGTCCCGCTGCCCGCCCTCGCCGCCTCCATGATCGTCCCCGACGACATGGGCGAGCCCACCAACGACGTCCTGGAGCAGGTCTCCGACGCGATGATGCGGCTCGACGACCAGTTCCGGGTGCTGGAGCCGGTCGGGCTCGTGGAGTACCAGCCGGTCGACGAGGCGCTGATGGCCGACGCCGAGGAGGAGCCCGCGGCGTCGCCGGACGACACCGACGTCACCCGGTACGGCATGGTCCGGCTCACCCCGCTCGGTGCGTACGGGCTGCGGGCGCGGCTGCTGGAGGCCGGGCTCCAGGCGCCGGCCGTCGGGGACCTCGCCGACAAGGGCGCGGACGCGCTGCTCGACGCCACGGCCGGGTTCGGCCAGGCGGCTGCCCGGGCCGAGACCGAGCAGTGGCTCGCGCGCCGCGAACCCCTCGCCGCGGCACGGGAGTTGCTGGCGGCGGCACGGGGTGCGGACGCGGGCGCGCCGCTGCGCCGACTGCGCTGCCAGCAGGCCCTGTCCCTGATCGGCACGGAGGCCGAGCCGGCGCTGCGGGAGGTGCTGGACGACCCGGAACTGGGCGGCCTGGCCCGGGTGTGGCTCAGCGAACGGGGCGCGGCGGGGGTGCCGGCGCCGTCCGAGGAGCTGGTGTTCTGGCTGACCATCGACACGGTGGCCGCGCAGCTGGCGGCCGAGGGCAACTCCGCGGAGCTGCAGGCGCTGGTGGAGGGGCTGGCCGCGCAGCACAGCGGGTTCTTCTCCGCGGCCTGGCGGGTGGAGCACCCGGCCACGGCCGATGTGCTGGAGGCGATGGGGCGGCTGCATCCGGACAAGAAGGTGGCGAAGGAGGCGCGGAAGGCCGCGTTCAAGGCGAGGTCGGCGCACGGCGGTTGAGGGCTCCTTGGGTCGGCCATGGGGTGGTGCATACGGATTCTTGAACAAGGGCATCTGGAGTGACCCGGCGTTCAACTGCCGTTCAGGGTGTGGCGGGAGCGTGTGCGCCGAACCGAGGTCCGCCCCTCCACGGCACTCCGACCGTCTCAGGAGACACACCATGTCGCTCACCCGCAGGGACTTCGCCAGAAAATCCGCGATCACCGGTGCCGGGGTCGCCCTGGCGGGCAGCGTCGGCGTCCTCGCCACCGCGCCCAACGCCCTCGCCGCGACCGACATCGACACCGCCGGGGCGGAGGAACCGGCCCACAGCGGCCACCACGGCGTCGGCTACGGCCCGCTGGTCCCCGACCCGGACGGCATCCTCGCCCTGCCGGCGGGCTTCACGTACAAGATCGTCACCTACAGCGGCAGGACCAGGCTGGAGTCCGGCGAGTTCACCCCCTCCCACCACGACGGCACCGCCGCCTTCGAGGGCCCCCGCGGCACGACCCTCCTCGTCAACAACCACGAGCTCGCCGGCGCCCGCGCCCAGTGGCCGCACCCGGTGCCGCCGACCGAGGGGCTCGTCTACGACCCGGCGGCGGCCGGCGGCTGCACCGTCGTCGAGGTCCGCCGCGGCGGCGAGGTCGCCGAATGGGTCGGCATCGCCGGCACCGCCACCAACTGCGCGGGCGGCAGCACCCCGTGGGGCACCTGGCTGACCTGCGAGGAAACCGAGGACAAGGCCGGCACACACGGCTTCACCAAGGACCACGGCTATGTCTTCGAGGTCGACCCCGAGGACCGCCGGGCCAACCGCGACCCCAGGCCCGTCAAGGCCCTGGGCCGCTACGCCCACGAGGCCGTCGTCGTCGACCCCAGGCGCGGCCACCTCTACCTGACCGAGGACGCGGCCGGCCCCAACGGCCTGCTCTACCGCTGGACCCCGCCGGAGGGCTTCCGCCACGGCCGCGGCGAGCTGCGCACCCTCGCCGACGACGCGGGCCGGCTCCAGGCCTTCAGGTGCTTCGACTCCGGCGGAAGGTTCGTCGACGACCTGTCCCGCGCCACGAGGATCGGCACGGTCTACGGCGTCGACTGGGTGGACGTCCCCGACCGCGACGCGAGGACCGTGTCGGTGCGCAAGCAGTTCACCGACGGCCAGGTCACCCGCGCCCGCAAGCTGGAGGGCATGTGGTGGGGCGACGGCGGCGCCTACATCGTCTCCTCCTACGCCCGCGCGGAGAGCCCGGTCCAGCACGACGGCCAGGTCTGGTTCTACGACCCGCGGCGCCGCACGCTGACCCTCAAGGTCCTGCTCGGCATGAACCCGGACCCGGGCCGGGACGGCGCCTTCGACGGCCCCGACAACATCACCGTCTCCCCGTACGGCGGCCTGGTCATCGCCGAGGACGGCGAGGGCGTCCAGCACCTGTTCGGCGCCACCGAGAGCGGCCGCACCTACCCGATCGCCCGCAACGAACTCAACACGGGCACCGAAGCGGAGCCGGAATACAGCGAGTTCACCGGCGTCACTTTCTCCCCCGACGGCCGGACCCTGTTCGCCAACATCCAGACACCCGGCATCATGCTCGCGATCACGGGGCCGTGGAAGCGGCAGCGGCGTTAGGACACGGATTCGCCGAACGGGTGACTCGAGCTCGATTCGTCGAAGTACGCGCACGCTGTTCCGGTCGGCGTGCCCGGCCCTTATATCTCACGTTACTACGATCCGTGCGTCTATTCTCACGCTGAGTAGTTCTACCATCACACTCAGATGAGAAAGGGCACACACATGCGCACGTTTCAGCGCGCCGCGCTCGTGGCGGCGGTGGTCGCGGGACTGTCCACCCTGGGCGCCGGCGTCGGCTTCGCCGAGGGCACCGACGGTCCGCACGAGGTCTCCGCCGTGGCTTCCGCGCACGCCACCGCGGTGGTCACGTGGGGCGCCCCGCACAGCGAGGAGCATTCGAGGCCGGGCCACGAGCCCGAGGAGTCGAAGCCGGGGCATGAGCATCACGGCTCGAAACCCTGTCACAAACACGAGGAGCCGAAGCCCTGTCACAAGCACCACAAGTGCAAGCACCATCACAAGCGGTGCAAGCGCGACCACGAGCGCGCGGCTGAACGCTTCTCCGACGCCTGGGCGGACGTGAACGCCTCGGAGGCGTGAGGAGCCGGACCATGCGGCCGGGACGGTGAGCCACCCGCCGGAGACCAGGCACGGCGGCCGTCGGGGGGCGGGGCCATGATGGCGATATGCCCCGCCCCCCGACGCCCCGCCCGGCCGCCGCCCCCGGCCGCCTGGAGTCGGCCCCGACGCCCCGGACCGCCGTGGCGTGGCTGCCCCCGGCCGGACTGTGGCCCGCCATCCAGGGCATCCGCGCCGAGCACGACCCGCAGATCCGCCGCTGGCCGCCCCATGTGAACCTGATCTTCGGCTTCGTACCGGAGGAGGACTTCCCGGCGGCGTTCCCGCTGCTGGCCGCCGCGGCCGCGCAGTGCGAGCCCTTCGGCATCCGGCTCGGCGGGGTCCGCTTCTTCCGCCACCGGTCCTACTCCACCGTGTGGCTCGACCCCGCGGCGGCCGGCGCCGCGCCCTGGACGGAGCTCCGGCGCGTGCTGGCGGAGCCCTTCCCGTCCTGCACGGACCGCTTCCCGCGTTTCACCCCGCACCTCTCGCTCGGCCGCACCCGCGCCCCGCGTGTGCTCGCCGCCGAATGCGCCGCCCGGCTCGGCGTACTGCATGCGCGCGTGGCCGAGATCGCGGTGCTGTCCCGCCGTGACGACGGCCCGATGCGGACGCGTGCCACGATCGGCCTGGGCACCGGCGCGGTACGCCGCCATCTCGGACCGGACCCGGCCACCGGCGGGTACGAGCCCCCGGAACCGCACTGACCGGGGGGCGTCCCGATAGGATTCGGGGAGAATCCCCGGTCCGCGAGGAGTGTCTGGATGCCGCAGGTCAGGCCCATGCGCGCGGACGCCCGGCGCAACTATGAGCGGCTGCTGAAGGTCGCGGCGGAGGCCTTCGCCGAGCACGGGGAGAACGCGTCACTGGACGACATCGCCAAGCGAGCGGGCGTCGGCTCCGGCACGCTCTACCGGCACTTCCCGACCCGGCAGGCGCTGCTGGAGGCCGCGTACGTGGACCGGATCGAGGCCATGGCGGCCCGGGCCGACGAGCTCGCCGCCGAACTGCCGCCCGGTGAGGCGCTGGTGGAGTGGCTGGGCGAGGTGGGTGTCGGGGCGATCCAGGTGCGCGGCCTGAAGGCCCTCCTGGGTTCGGCCGTCACCGACGGCAGCTCCCTCGCGGCCACGGCCTGCGGCACCCGGATGAAGGACGCGGCACGGCGGCTGGTGGAGGCGGCCCAGCGGGAGGGCAGCCTGCGGGAGGACGTCGAGCCGATCGAGGTCCTGCGCCTCGCACATGGCGTGGCGTCCGCGTCGGAACTCGCGGACGGGCAGGGGAGGCAGATCCGCCGCTACCTGTCCCTGCTGACGGAGGGACTGCGGCCGGACGGCACGGCCCGGGAACCGGGCGCCCCCTGACGGACGGGGGCGCCACCGGCTCTCGTACGGCCGGGTACGACCGTCTACAGGGCCCGCGCCCCCGGCTCCACCATGTTTCTCACCGTGCGGGCCTTGACGAAGTCGCCCAGAGCCGTCATGTCCCACTCGCCGGAGAACTGGCGGACGAGCTTGGCCATCATCACGCCCGTCTGGGGCTCGGCGTGGGTGAGGTCGAAGCGGACCAGTTCCTCGTCGGTGGTGGCGTCCACCAGGCGGCAGTAGGCCTTGGCGACCTCGGTGAATTTCTGGCCGGAGAAGGAGTTGACCGTGAAGACCAGACCGGTGATCTCCTGGGGCACGCGGCCGAGGTCGACCGTGATCACCTCGTCGTCGCCCGCGCCCTCGCCGGTGAGGTTGTCGCCGGAGTGCTTGATCGCGCCGTTCAGGATCGTCAGCTTGCCGAAGTAGCAGCTGTCGACGTGGTTGCGCTGCGGGCCGTAGGCGATGACCGAGGCGTCCAGGTCGATGTCCGCGCCGCGGAACGCCGGCTCCCAGCCGAGCCCCATCCTGACCTGGGCGAGCAGCGGGCGGCCGCCCTTGACGAGGGACACGGTCTGGTTCTTCCGGAGGCTGACCCGCCCCTTGTCGAGGTTGATCTTCCCGGCGCCCGGAGCGGGCGCGGGCGGGACCGGGGGAGGGGACACCGGCGGGGCGGGCGGGGTGACCGGCGTCTGCACGGTGGGCGCCGGCGGGGCCACCGGCTGCGGCGCAGCCGCCGGGGCCGCCGCCGGCTCCTCCACCGTCACGCCGAAGTCCGTCGCGATGCCGGCCAGCCCGTTGGCGTACCCCTGGCCGACCGCGCGGGCCTTCCAGGTGCCGCCCCGGCGGTAGATCTCCACGACGACCAGCGCCGTCTCCGCGCCGAGCTGGGGCGGGGTGAACGTGGCCAGCACCGCGCCGCCGTCCGCGTCGCGGATCGTGGCCGTCGGCTCGATGCCCTGGAAGGTCCGGCCGGCCGCGTCCGGGCTGGCCGTGACGACGATCTTCTCGATGTCCGGCGGGACGGCGGCGGTGTCGACCGTGATCGCGTCCGGCGCCGCACCGCCGCCGGGCGCATACGTCACGCCCGGCCCCGCCGGCTGGTTGTAGAAGATGAAGTCGTCGTCCGAGCGCACCTTGCCGTCGGCGGTGAGCAGCAGGCCCGACACGTCGAGCCGCACCGGAGCGGCGACGTCCACCGTCACGCGCGCGGCCGGAAGAGGGATGTTCGAGCCAGGGGTCATAGCTGTCATGCCGGGTGAACGAACAACACCGCTTTACCGTTCCCTTACCCGCGGAAACCCGTCGAACGGCCCGCCGGACGGCCTACGGCACCACCACGATCTTCCGCCCCACCCCGGCCGCGAACTGCTCCAGCGCCTGCGGGTACCGCGCCAGCGGGATCCGGTCGCTGATGAACACCTGCGGGTCCAGCACCCCGTTCGCGAACAGCTCGGCCGCCCGCTCGAAGCTGTGCAGCACCGCCATGGAGCCGGTGATGGTGATCTCCTGGTTGTAGATGCGGTACGGGTCGATCGTGACCCGGGTCGCGTAGTCGGCCACCCCGAACTGCAGGAACGTACCCGCCTTCGCCACCCGGCCCAGGCCGTCCTGGATCGCCGCCGCGTTGCCGGTCGCGTCCACCACGACGTCCCAGCCCTGCGGACGGTCCAGCTCGTCCGCGTTCGCGGCGGACGCCGAGACGCCCAGCCGTACGGCCGTCTCCAGGCGTGCCGGGTTCACGTCCACCACGTCCACACGGGCCGCGCCGGTCCGCTTGGCGAGCTCCAGCATCATCAGGCCCATGGTCCCCGAGCCGTAGATCAGGACATGCGCGCCCAGACGGGACTGCAGGACGTCGTAGCCGCGCACGGCGCAGGACAGCGGCTCGACCAGGGCCGCGTCCTCGGTGCGCACGTGGTCCGGCAGCTTGACGCAGTTCGCCACCGGCGCGACGGCGTACTGCGCCGCCCCGCCGGCCGTGGTCACGCCGATCGCGGCCCACCGTTCGCACAGGTTGTTGTGGCCGGTACGGCAGTAACGGCACTCGTAGCAGTACAGGGAGGGGTCGACGGCCACCCGGTCGCCGACCGCCACCTCGGTGACCTGGGTGCCGACGCCGACCACCTCGCCCGCGAACTCGTGGCCGGGGACGATCGGCAGCTTGGGCGCGAACTCGCCCTGGAGGATGTGCAGGTCGGTGCCGCACAGGCCGCAGGCGGCCACTTCCACGACGACCTCGCGCGGGCCGGGCGTCGGGTCCGGCACCTCGGTGACGACGGCGCGGCCCACGGACTCGATGACGGCGGCCTTCATTTCACGGCTCCCAACGACAGGCCCTGGACCAGCTTGTCCTGGGCGGCGAACCCCGCGGCGAGCACCGGCAGGGAGACGACGAGCGACGCGGCGCACACCTTGGCCAGGAACAGGCCCTGGCTGGTGATGAAGCCGGTCAGGAAGACGGGGGCGGTCTCGGCGACCACGCCCGTGAGGACTCGGGCGAAGAGCAGTTCGTTCCAGCTGAAGATGAAGCAGATCAGTGCGGTGGCGGCGATGCCGGGCAGGGCGATCGGGGCGACCACGCGCGCGAGGATGGTCGGCAGCCGGGCGCCGTCGATCTGCGCCGCCTCGATCACCGCCACCGGGACCTCGGCGAGGAACGACTGCATCATCCACACCGCGATCGGCAGGTTCATGGAGGTGTAGAGGATGACCAGGAGCCAGATGTTGTCGAGCGTCCCGGTGTTCTTGGCGAACAGGTAGACCGGCAGCAGGCCGGCCACCACCGGCAGCATCTTCGTGGACAGGAAGAAGAACAGGACGTCCGTCCACTTGCGGACCCGCCGGATCGACAGCGCGTACGCCGCCGGCAGGGCGAGGAGCAGCACGCAGGCCGTCGACACCACGGACGCCACCGTGGAGTTGATCAGCGCCGGCCAGGGGCTCGCGCCGCCGCCCGACCCGAAGAACTCGCGGTAGCCGTCGAGGGTCAGGGAGGCGGCGAAGGACGGCGGGTTGGTCGCCGCGTCCGCCTCGGAGTGGAAGGACGTCAGCGCCATCCAGGCGATGGGCAGGAAGAACACGATCCCGACGAGCCAGGCCACGAGACCCAGGCCGTTACGGCGGAGCACGGCGTTCATGCGCGGGACACCTCCTCGCGGAACAGGGACGACACCACGCGCAGGGCGAAGGTCGCGATGATGATCGAGCCGATGACCACCAGGACGCCGGCGGCCGAGGCGAGGCCGTTCTCGTGGGCCTGGTAGAAGCTCTGGTAGACGGTGTAGGGCAGGTTGGCGGTGCCGAGGCCGCCGGACGTGATCGTGAAGACCGCGTCGAAGTTCTGGACGATGTAGATGGAGCCCAGCAGGGCGCCGAGTTCGAGGTAGCGGCGCAGGTGCGGCAGCGTCAGGTGGCGGAAGACCTGCCAGTCGTTCGCGCCGTCCACCCGCGCGGCCTCGATCTGCTCGGGGTCACGGCTCTGCAGCCCGGCGAGCAGGATCAGCATCATGAACGGCGTCCACTGCCACACCAGGGAGGCCTCGACCGCGAGCAGCGGGGTGTGGGAGATCCAGTCGGGCTGTGGGCCGCCCAAATAGTGCAACAACCCATTCAGCAGTCCGTATTCGGGGTTGTAGAGCACATGCTTCCAGAGCAGGGCCGCGGCCACCGGCACGACCAGGAAGGGTGCGATGAGGAGGGTGCGGACGATGCCCCGGCCGAGGAACTTCCGGTTCAGCAGCAGCGCGAGCGCCAGCCCGAGGACCAGGCTGACCAGCACCACCGTCACGGTGAGCAGCACGGTCGTCCAGACCGAGTGGCGCAGGTCCGCGTCCGTCAGGACCTGGCGGTAGTTGTCCAGGCCGGTGAAGTGGCGGGCCTTGGGGTAGAGGGCGTTCCAGTCGAAGAGGGAGATCACCAGCGTGGCCACGAACGGCAGCTGGGTCACCACGATCATGAAGACGAGGGCGGGCATGAGCGGGGCCCGGGTGGCCCAGGCGCGCAGGCGGGCGGAGGGCTGCCGCGTGGCGCGTACCGGTGTGGTCGCAAGGGGTGCTGTCGTCGCGGTCATCGTCCCTCGTACTCCTTGGAGATCTTCTCGGCGAGCGCCTGCGAGTGCCTCAGGGCCGAGTCGACGGACTGGCGTCCGGCGACGGCCGCGCTGATCTCCTGGGAGACCTTGGTGCCGAGGTCGGTGAACTCGGGGATGTCGACGAACTGGATGCCGGGCGCGGGGCGCGGCTGCACACCGGGATCACCGGGCCGGGCGCTCTCGATGGCCTGCTTCGTCATGTCCTGGAAGGCGGCGGCCGACGCGCGGTAGTCGGCGTTGGTGTACGTCGAGGCCCGCTTGCCCGCCGGGACGTTCGGCCAGCCGCTGGTCCGGCCGACCAGCTGCTCGTACCCCTTGCCGGACGCCCAGGACACGAACTTCCAGGCCCTGTCCGGATTGCGGGAGGCCTTCTGGATGCCCCAGGCCCAGGTGTAGAGCCAGCCGGAGGACGAGGTCTTCTCCACGGGGGCGGGGGCGTAGCCGAGCTTGCCCTGGACGGGGGAGCCCTTCGCCTCCAGCAGGCCGGCCGCGGACGTGGCGTCGTACCACATGGCGACCTTGCCCTGGGTCATGTCGTTGAGGCACTCGGCGAAGCCGGACTGGGCGGCACCGGACTCGCCGTGCCTGCGCACCAGGTCGACATAGAACTTCGTCGCCTTCTCGAACTCGGGGGAGTCGAGGTGCGCCTTCCAGTTCTTGTCGAACCAGGTGCCGCCGAAGGTGTTCACCACCGTGGTCAGCGGCGCGATCATCTCGCCCCAGCCGGGCAGGCCGCGCAGACAGATGCCCTTCATGCCGGGCCTGGCGCCGTCCACCCGCGCGGCGAGGTCGGCGACCTGCGTCCACGTCGGGTGCGCGGGCATGGTCAGGCCCTTCGCCGCGAACACGTCCTTGCGGTACATCAGGAAGGACGACTCGCCGTAGAAGGGCTGGCCGTAGAGCTTGCCGTCGGAGGCGGTCAGGGACTGGCGCATGGGCCCCAGGACGTCCTGTTCGTCGTACGACGGGTCCTTCGCGACGTACGAGTTCATCTCGTGCAGCCAGCCGTTGCGGGCGTAGATGGGTATCTCGTAGTTGCTCAGGGTCGCCACGTCGTACTGCCCGGCCTGGTTGGCGAAGTCCTGGCTGATCTTGTCGCGGACGTCGTTCTCGGGCAGGACCGTGAAGTTGACCTTGATGCCGGTCTCTTCGGTGAAGCGGGGGGCGAGCTTCTGCAGCTCGGTCATCTGGGGGTTGTTGACCATCAACACGTTGATGGAGTCGCCGCCACCGGTCCCGCCCGCGCCGACCCAGCAGCCGGAGAGCAGCGGGGCGAGCAGCGTCCCTGCGGCGGCCATGGCGAGCGTGGCTCGCGGCCTCCGTCGGCTCTGGGTTCGCATGGATCGCTCCTGAAGATATCGGGATATAAAGGGCACTTGGCGGTGTGGAACGCCTCTGGAAGGAGTGAGTCGGTCTTTCAGACCCGGATGACCTGCGGGCCCAGCAGGGAGTAGCGGTGGGCCTCGGAGGCCGGGAGCTGGGTGCTCGTCACGATCGTCTCCAGCGCGCCGACCTCGGCGAACCGGCAGAAGCTGACCGCGCCGAACTTGGTGTGCACGCCCGCGAAGACGGTGCGGCGCGCGGCCCGTATCGCCTGCGCCTTGACCTCGCTGACCGCCGGGTCGGGGGTGGTGAGGCCGTGCTCGCGGGAGATGCCGTTGGCTCCGATGTAGGCGAGGTCGATGACGAAGCCGGCGAGCATCTTCGTGGTCCAGTGGTCGACGGTGGCCAGCGTGCCGGCCCGGACCCGGCCGCCGAGGAGCAGGACCTGGATCTGCTCGGCCTCCGCCAGGGCGCCCGCGACCGGCAGGGACGCGGTGACCACGGTCAGCGCCCGGTCGGCGGGCAGGGCCTCGGCGATGAGCTGCGGGGTGAAGCCCTCGTCCACGAAGACCGTCTCCGCGTCCCCGAGCAGCTCGGCCGCGGCGGCCGCGATCCGGCGCTTCTCGGGCACGTGGCTGGTGGCGCGGAAGGCGAGCGTCGTCTCGAAGCCCGCGCTCTCCACCGGATAGGCGCCGCCGTGCGTACGACGGACCAGCCCGTGGTCCTCCAGGGCACGCAGATCGCGCCGGACGGTCTCCTTGGCCACGCCCAGCTCGGCGGCGAGCGCGGTGACGTCGACCGAGCCGGCGGCGCGCGCCGCCCGCACGATCGCGCGCTGGCGTTCTTCCGCCGTCCCTGTGCCCATGTCGTCACCCACCTTCCCGCGGAACCGCCCGTTCGGGCCCATGGGGGAAGTTCTACAGCGGGCGTGCGGCACTGACCAGGCCTGTTGCGGGCCCGATACTGCCCGCTTGTGCCCGTTCACCGAGGGCGGTGCCCGGCGCGGACCTGCGCGGCCGTGCCCGGCGGGGTGGGAGCGGGCGCCTCGGATGCCCGAATGCGGCGGCGGACGGGCCCGTTCGGTGTCCGCACGCGCGCGTGGACGATCGTTTCGAGCCGCCGGGGCTCTTTCGGCCGCAGCCTCTCCGGGGCCTCCCGCCCCGGCCTCGGCTCCGTGCCGCCCGGCGGCCGGGGCCGCAGCCGTCGCTGCGCGGCACCTGCCGGGCGTCGGGGTGTGGTGGGTGTGGCCGTCGCGTCGGCCGTCCTCCGTCGGGTTTGCGGGCCGGTGGGGGTTTGCCGTGTGTCCGGGTT
>NZ_JBEPBF010000016.1:43543-111614 GCF_040298985.1 Streptomyces sp. NPDC001093
CCTCCGTCGGGTTTGCGGGCCGGTGGGGGTTTGCCGTGTGTCCGGGTTCGGTGGCCTTTGCCGGGCGGGGTCATGGCGGGTGTGGCCGGGAGGGGGCGCCGGGGCTGTGGGCCGTGTGGGTGCTGCTCGTGGGGTCCGGCCGATCGGTGTCGTTGCCGGGGGCCTGCCGGGCGTCGGGGTGTGGTGGGTGTGGCCGTCGCGTCGGCCGTCCTCCGTCGGGGTTTGCGGGCCGGTGGGGGTTTGCCGTGTGTCCGGGTTCGGTGGCCTTCGCCGGGCGGGGTCATGGCGGGTGTGGCCGGGAGGGGGGCGCCGGGGCTGGGCGCCGTGCGGGTGGTGCCCGTGGGGTCCGGCCGACGGTGTTCGCGCCGGGAGGCGACTGCTGGGCGGCCCGGCCCGGCTCGGCCCGGCCCGGCTCGGCGCAGGGGCGAGGGGAGGTTCGTGGTTGTCCCGGGTGCACCGGTGGCCGCCGTGGGGACAGGCCCCGGTGCGGCGGCGGGACAGGGCCGTCACCCCGGTGCCGGCCGGCCTGGCGGCACGGCGTCCCGTCCGGCAGGCTCAGTACGGCCAGATCGGAGGGTCGTTCACGAAGTGCCCGCCCAGGTGGCTGTGCGCCGGGTTGCCCGGGTCCAGCTCGCCCTGCTCGGCGATCAGCTTCTCGGCGTACGGCTCGGAGTCGTCCTGCGGCTCGTAGCCGAGCGCCCGCGCGGTGGTCAGGTCCCACCACAGCCGGGTGTTGGCGGAGGAGCCGTAGACGACGGTGTGGCCGACCTCCTCGGCGGTCAGGGCCGCGTGGAAGAGGCGGGCGCCGTCGGCCGGGCTCATCCACACCGAGAGCATGCGCACGCTGGTCGGCTCCGGGAAGCAGGAGCCGATGCGCACGGAGACGGTCTCCATGCCGTGCTTGTCCCAGTACAGCTGGGCGAGGTCCTCGCCGAAGGACTTGGACAGGCCGTAGAAGGTGTCCGGGCGGCGCGGGGTGCCGACCGGGATCAGCGGCTCACCCGGGCGCGGGGCCGGGGTGAAGCCGACGGCGTGGTTGGAGGAGGCGAAGACGATCCGGGGCACGCCCTCCTGGCGGGCTGCCTCGTAGAGGTTGTAGGTGCCCTCGATGTTGGACTTGAGGATCTTCCCGAAGGGGGCCTCCAGGGAGATGCCCGCGAGGTGCAGGACCGCGTCCACGCCCCGTACGGCCTCGCGCAGGGCCCCCGTGTCGGTGAGGTCGGCGGTGATCGCGTCCGGCGCGTCCTCGACGGGGCGCACGTCGAACAGGCGCAGCGTGTAGCCGTACGGCGGCAGCAGGGACCGCATCAGGGTGCCGAGCCCGCCGGCGGCGCCGGTGAGCAGAACGGTGCGGGGAGCGGGCATCGGCACTTCTCCTTGTGGCCGTTATTCACATACGTGGACACGCTAGAGAGCTTCGCCGCGCACCGTCAAGTGTGGCGTGAAGTCGGCGAATTCGCTCCGGGTGTTGCGAGTTTGCCTGCTTGACCTGCCATAAGGAGGCCCCGTAGCGTGGTCGCGTTCAGAAATATGGACGTGGATCAGAAACATGCACCGGTGTGTCCCAAGGGAGAGCCCGTGACGCCAGCCCCTCTCACCGAACGGCTCGACGAACCGAGCGGGCCCCTCTTCTTCCCCGTCACGGCCTACGGCCCCGACGGCTCGCTCGACCTCGACGTGTTCCGCACCCACGTCCGCCGCGGTGTCGCCGCCGGTGCCGCCGCCGTGTTCGCCTGCTGCGGCACCGGGGAGTTCCACGCGCTGCTGCCGGAGGAGTTCGAGGCCTGCGTCCGGGTGGCGGTGGAGGCGGCCGAGGGACGCGTCCCGGTGGTCGCGGGCGCCGGCTACGGCACCGCGCTCGCCGTCCGCTACGCCCGTCTCGCCGAGCAGGCCGGCGCCGACGGCCTCCTCGCCATGCCGCCGTACCTCGTGCTCGCCGGTCAGGAGGGCCTGCTGCGGCACTACCGGGAGGTCGCCGCGGCCACCGGCCTGCCGGTGATCGTCTACCAGCGCGACAACGCCGTCTTCGCCCCGCGGACGGTGGTCGAACTCGCCCGCACCGACGGGATCATCGGCCTCAAGGACGGCCTCGGCGACCTCGACCTGATGCAGCGGATCATCAGCGCCGTACGCACCGAAGTCCCCGGCGGCTTCCTGTACTTCAACGGCCTGCCCACCGCCGAGCAGACCCAGCTCGCCTATCACGCCCTCGGCGTCACCCTGTACTCCTCGGCCGTCTTCTGCTTCGCCCCCGAGATCGCCCTCGCCTACCACCGGGCCCTGACCGCGGGCGACACCGCGACCCTGCGGCGCCTCCTGGACGGCTTCTACCGCCCGTTCGTGGAACTGCGCGCCCAGGGCCGCGGTTACGCCGTCTCGCTCGTCAAGGCGGGCGTACGGCTGCGCGGCCTGGACGTCGGCGAGGTCCGGCCCCCGCTGCACGAGCCGGCGGAGGACCACGTCAAACAGCTCGCCCAGCTGATCGAGCGGGGCTACGCGCTGCTGGAGGAGGACGCGTGAGCGAGCGTCGGCACGGCTCGGACGGGGGACGCGTGAGCGAGCGTCCGTGCGGCTCGGAGGAGGGCGTGTGAAGGCGTCGGCGTTCGTCTACCCCTGGGATGTCAACGGGGATCCCGTGGCCCCCGCCCGCATCGCCGGGCTCGGCGTGGAGCAGGTGACCCTGGCCGCCGCCTACCATTCCACCCGCGCCCTGACCCCCCGCCACCCCCGCCACCGCATCGTCACCGCCGAGTACGCGGCCGTCCTCTATCCGCCGGGCGAGCGCTGGGCGGGCCGGGGTCTGAGGCCCTACCCCGCCGGCCGCTGGGCCCCCGGCGACGCCTACGGCGAGGCGGCAGCGGCCCTGACCGCGGCGGGCCTGGAGGTGCACACCTGGGCCGTCCTCGCGCACAACTCCCGCCTGGGCGCCGAACACCCGGACACCTCGGTCGTCAACGCCTACGGCGACCACTACCCGTGGGCGCCCTGCATCGCCCAGCCCGCCACGCGCGCCTACCTGGTCGACCTGGCCGCCGAGGCCGCCGTACGCCCCGGCGCGCGGGGCACCGAACTGGAGTCCGTCGGCTGGTACGGGCTCCAGCACCTGCACGCCCACGACAAGACCGGCGGTGTGGGTCTCGGCGAGGCCGGGCAGTACCTGATGTCCCTGTGCTTCTGCCCGTCCTGCCGCGCCGGGTACGCCGGACGGGGCCTGGACCCCGAGGAGTTGACGGCTTCCGTGCGGGCCGCGCTGGAGCCGCTGTGGCGGGGCGCGGCGGACGACGAGGGCTGGCCGACGGTCGCCCAGCTGCTCGGCGAGGAGAAGGCGGCCGGCACGCGCGCGTGGCGCGACGAGGTCGCCGGCACGCTCCAGGAGGAGGCCGTCGCCGCCGTACGCGCCGCCGCACCGGCCGGCTTCCAGGTCCTGCTGCACGCCGACCCGGTCTCGTACCACTGCGGTGCCAACGCGGGCGTCGACCCCGCCCGCGTCCTCGCCGTCGCCGACGGCGTGGTGGTGCCCTGCACCGGCGGTACGGCCCTGCTGGCGCCCTTCGCCGCAGCGGCCCGGGAGGGGACGGTGCTGGCCGCCAACCTCACCGTCGTCTCCGGGATGGGCGGCAGCCCCGGCACACTCGCGGTGGACGCGGCACGCGCGCGTGCGCAGGGCGCGACGGAACTGCGGCTCTATCACGCCGGGTTGGCGTCGGACTCGGACCTCGCCTCGGTGCGCGAGGCGCTGTCGGCGCGCTGAGCCAGGGAGGCCGCCGTCCCGAGCAGTGCGAGGCCGTACAGCGGCAACAGCAGCGCGGGGGAGGCCAGTTCGACCAGGGCCGCGCCGACGGCCAGTCCGACGGCGTTGGGTGTGAAGACCAGGGTGCCCGCGGTGGCCGTCGCCCGGCCGAGCAGCGGGCCGGGCGTCTCCCGCTGGACGGCGGTGAACGCGGCGACGAGCACGCAGGGCAGGCCGAGACCGGCCGCTGCCGAGGACGCGAGGGCCACTGGGTCGGTGGGCACGGCACGGGCGGCCACCGCGAGTGCCGTCAGCGCGATCCCCGCCGCCGCGAACCGGCGCGCGCCGAGCCGCCGTAGCGCGGCGCCCGAGACGAGCCCGGCCGCCACCGAACCGGCGCCCTGGACGGCGTACAGCACGCCCGTGTACGCGGGGGAGCGACCGAGACGGTCGACGACGGCGTACAGCGTCGTGCCGCACAGGGAGGTGAGGAGCATCGTCGCACCGCCCGCCCGGACCAGCGGGCGCAGCTCCGGGTGACCCCACAGGTGCCGGATGCCCTCCGCGGTCTCCTCGCGCCAGTTGCCGGCGGACCGGGCGGGCCGTTCCTCGCGCACCCGCAGCAGGGCGTACAGCCCGGCGGCGACCGCGAAGGTGCCCGCGTCCAGGCAGGCGACGGCCGGGCCGCCGAAGGCCGTGTACAGACCCGCCCCGGTCGCCGGGGCGACGAGCTTCATACCTTCGGTGACGGCCATGCGCAGCCCGTTGAAGTCGCCGAGGAGCTCTGGGCCGATCGCCGCGGTCACCAGGGCCGACTCGGCCGCGTCATGGACGACCTCGGCGGCGCCGTAGACCAGCAGCACGGTGAAGAGCAGCCACAGGCCGCCCGGGGAGTGCACGGTGCACAGGGTGAGCTGCAGGGCCGCCAGGCCCGCGTTCAGGGCCACCAGCAGGGGCTTGCGGCGGACGCGGTCGGCGATCGTGCCCAGCGGCGGGCCGGCCACGGTGGGGGCCCACATGGCGAGCATGCACAGCGCGGCCAGGCCGTCGGAGCCGGTGAGGTCCTTCACCCACACACCCGAGGCCAGAAACAGCGCGGAGTTGCCGAAACCCGACACCACCACGGCCGCCAGATACAGCCCCGCGTTGCGCTGCCGCAGCACGCGCAGCGGGGTCCAGGAAGTCGTCATGCCTGCTCATCGTGGGTCTAAGGCGGGGCGGCGGGGATCGGTAAGGTGCCCTGTCCCGGCACACCGGGCGCTCCACGAGGACGGGGCACCCCTCCCACTTCCGCGCTCGTCCCTCCCCGGCTCGGCTGCCGCCCGCTTCCCCACGCTCCTGCGCCTCCTGAGCTCGGGGCCCTGCCCTTCCCGGCTGGGGCTTGCGTGCCTCCTGGGCTCGGGCGGGATGTGTGCCTCGCGGGCAGGCTCTTGCGCGCTTCCCGCGCCCGGGGCATGTGCCTCCCAAGCCCGGGCGCCCCCTGCCGGTCCCCGGGCTCCCGCTTCTCCGGTCCCCGGGCTCCCGCCCTGCCGGGTCCGGGCGCCCGCTGCCGGGCCTGAGCTCCTGCTGCTCCCGGTCCCGGGCTCCTGCCTCTCCCGGTCTCCGGGCTCCTGCCTCTCCCGGTCCCGGGCTCTTGCCCCTGCCGGTCCCGGGCTCTTGCCCCCTGCCGGTCCCCGGGCTCCCGCCTCTCCCAGTCCCCGGGCTGCCGCCCCCTCGGGACCAGGTTCCCGACCTCTCGGGACCAGGTTCCCGCCCTCTCGGGACCAGGTTCCCGACCTCTCGGGACCAGGTTCCCGCCCTCTCGGGACCAGGCTCCCGACCCTCCCTCCCGGGCGCGGTCTCCTGCGTACCCGTCCGTCGGCTGCCGTCGGCGGCAATCCGTCGGGACCTGTCGGTAATGGGCCTGGGGCGGGAGCTCGCCCGGATCTACTGTCGGCGGCATGCGCTGCATCGCCCCGATCCTGATCGGTCTCGTCTACGTCCTGCTGATGTCGCTCGTCCCGGAGCGGCACCGGCGCCGCCTCAACGCGGTCATGGTCGCCGGCGCGGGTGCCGCCTATCTCAGCGGCGGCGGCCTCGGCGGCTGGGAGTTCGTGTTCACCGCGGTGGCCACCTGGGTGGCGTACAAGGGCCTGGACTCCTGGGCCTGGATCGGCGTGGGCTGGCTGCTGCACACGGCCTGGGACGTGGTGCACCACCTCAAGGGGCACCCGATCATCCCGTTCGCCCACGACTCCTCGTTCGGGTGCGCGCTGTGCGACCCGGTGATCGCGCTGTGGTGCCTGGGCGGCGGGCGGTCGCCGTGGGAGCGGCTGCGCGGCACCGATGAGTTCTCGCGGGCCGGCCGGTCAGCCCTCCGTACGAGGAGTGCAACCGTGAAGGAGTAACGGCATGACCATGATCGACCTCGGCCCGCAGGCCCGGATCGTGGCGCGGCTCGCCGAGTCCGTGACCGACGACCAGCTGGGCGCACCCACACCGTGCCCGAACCTGGCGGTGCGGAACCTGCTGGGCCACATCCAGATGCTCTCGCTGGCCTTCCGCGACGCGGCCCGCAAGGACCTCGGTACGACGACCGACACCAAGCCGACCGCCGCCGTGCCGGACATCGGCCCCGGCTGGCGGGCGGAGCTGCCCAAGGCCCTGGACGAACTGGCCGACGCCTGGCGCGATCCGGACGCCTGGACCGGGATGACCCGCGCGGGTGGGGTGGACCTGCCGGGCGAGCTCGCCGGTGCCGTCGTCGCCGACGAACTGGTCATCCACGGCTGGGACTTGGCCCGTGCCGTCGGCCGGCCCTATGCTCCCGACCCCGCGGCCCTGGACTCGGCCCACGGTTTCCTGCTCGCGGCCGCCGGGGACCCGAACCGCGGCGGCGGACTCTTCGGCCCGGTCGTCCCGGTGCCGCCGGAGGCACCCCTGCTGGACCGGGCGGCGGGGCTGAGCGGGCGGGATCCGGGATGGCGCCCGTAACAGGAACATCGGTCATCGCATTATCGCGAAAATAGATCAGGACATGTTCCAGCGGTGGTTCACCCCGGACGGGAAAATCCTTTTTCCGGCCCGGGGGGTGAGAGGGGAAAGGTAAGGAATCCGGCTGCGCCGAGGCATACCGGGGGCGGCTCCCGGGGTGCACGGGGGTTGCGCGGACCGGGCCGGCTTCGAGGTGGCAGGCGCAAAATCACCCACGGGCCGACGGTTCTCTTGCGGCCGGCTCGATTGCGCTGCGATCGTTTGAGTGGCCGATGAATCTTCGGCTTTTCGTGCCGTATTCCCTTTCGGAACAGGAGTTGGTCATGCCTGCTCAGAACACCACGACGGACGTTTTCGACCTCGACGTCCGCACCATCGTGGACCCGACCGAGGAAGCGACCACCAGCATCGGCAGCAGCAGCGGCATCCCGACGCTGTGCAGCAACGAGTGCACGGGTGACTGCTGCACCATCTTCAACTGCAACTGACGCCAGGATCAGCCTGACGTGACAAGTGGCTCCCCTTCCGGCCGCGACCGGAAGGGGGGCTGCGGTCACCGCCCAGGAAGACGCTCAGGACGCCCAGAAAGCAGAGAATCCTGGTGACCGACGAGCCTTTGTACTCCTGTACCGGCTTTGCGCTGTTGCGTATTCCCACGCTGCCCGAAAAATGTTCCGAGGCAACCTTCGCCGACATTACGGAAGGCGCTGCCGACGAAACTCAGAAAAGCCTCGCATACCTCCGCGCGCTCGCCGCCGACGGCCTGCTGCGTGAAGCGGTCGAGATCTCCAGCCCGCCGCTCGCCCATCGCTGGGACGAGATCCTGCGCGGGGAGAAGCGCGGTGCCGCCGAGATCCGGCGCGCCGTCCGCGCGGTCACCTCGTACCTCCTGCGCATGGCCACGCGGTGCACCCCGTTCGGGATCATGGCCGGGGTCGCGGTGGCACGGTTCGCCGGGAGCGCGGGGGACACTCATGTGCGCCTGGGACCGGCGCACCGCAAGTCCGTCCGGCTGGAGCGGAGTTGGGTCACCGCGCTGACGGCCTCCTGGGCCGGCCGGCCGGAGGTGCTGCGCTGCCTGCGGCTCACGGCCAACAACCTGTGCCGGGTGCGCGGCGACCGGCTGGTGCTCTCCTACCTCCCGGACCTGGGTGTCGAGGAGACCGAACCCGTGCGCGAGGTCAGCGTGCGCCACACACCGGCCGTCCGCGCCGCGCTGGACACCGTACGCACGCCACTGCCCTGCCCGGAGCTGGCCAAGCGCCTGGCCGAGCGGTTCCCCTCCGCCCCCGACGGGGCGATCGTCCGGATGCTCGCCGGTCTGGTCCGCAAACAGGTGCTGCTCACCGACCTGACCCCGCCGGCGGAGGCACCCGACGCCGCGGCGCACGTCCTGGACACGCTGGGCGCGCTGCCCGGGCGGTCCCTGCCCGAACTGGCGGAACTGCGGGAGATCACCCGGTGCCTTCAGGCGTACCGGGACCGGCCGCTGGGGAAGGGCCGGGCGCTCTGGTCCGAGGCCGGCACCCGGATGCGCCGGCTGCGGCCCGCCCAGCGGGGCATCCAGGTCGATCTCGCGATGGACGCGGAGGTACGGCTGCCCCCCGAGGTGGCGGCCGAGGCCGAGCGGGCGGCGGATCTGCTGTGGCGCCTGGCCCCGGAGGGCACCGGCTACCCCGCGCTGCGGACCTACCACACGGAGTTCGTCGAGCGGTACGGCGTGGGACGGGCCGTCCCGGTCACCGACGTACTGGACCCCGACGCCGGGTTGGGCGCCCCCGCCGGCTACGAACACCCGCCCGGCAACCGCCCCCTCCCGCCACGGACGCCGGAGGTGACCCGACGGGACCGGCTGATGACCCAGCTCGCCCAGGAGGCGCTGCTCCGCGGTGCCCAGGAGGTGGTCCTCGACGAGGCGCACCCCCTGGTGGGCCGGCTCGCCCGTCCGAAGACCGCACGCGCACCCTCGATCGAACTCGTCACCCGGCTGGTCGCGCCCTCGGTGCGGGCCCTGCGCGACGGCGAGTTCCGCCTGGTCGTGATGGGCGGCTCGGCGGGCCCCGCCGCCGCGACGTTCGGGCGGTTCGCCGCTCTGCTCCCCGACGGACTGCGCCCGTCCCTGACCCGCCTCGCCCGGGTCACCGACGGCGAGCGCGCGGACGCCCTGCACGCCCAGATCGTCTTCCAGGCCCGCCACGGCCGGGGCGACAACGTCACCCAGGTGCCCCAGTGGCTGGAACACCGGCTGCCCGTCGGGGTGTTCGCCGACCCCGCCGATCCGGGCACGCTGGCGCTCGGGGACCTCGCGGTCTGCGCCGACCCCCATCGACTGGTGATCGTGGACACGGCCGGCGGCCGGGAGGTCGTACCGAGCGTGCTGCACAAGCTCAACACCCGCACCCTGGCCCCCAACGCGGCGCGGCTGCTCGACGAGATCGGGCGCGGCCAGGTGCGCGGCGTCCACTCCTGGGAGTGGGGCCGCGCCGAGGAACTGCCGTACGTGCCCCGGGTCCGCTACGGCCGCACCGTCCTCAGCCTGGCCCGCTGGCGCCCCACCGAAGCCGTCCTCGACCAGGACACGCCGTACCCCGCATGGACCCGGGCCGTCGCGGAGTGGCGCGAGCGCTGGCAGGTCCCCGACCGGATCTGCCTCGTCTACGCCGACCAGCGCCTCGAACTCGACCTGACCAGCCCCCTCCATCTGAGCCTGCTGCGCCACGAGCTGAAGCGGCGCCCGGAGACCCTGGTGCTGGAGAGGTGGGACGCCGGCGGGGCCGGAGGCGGATGGCTGACCGGCCCCGAGGGCACCCACCGCAACGAGCTGATCATCCCGCTGGTGGCACGGCCCGCCGGGGCGGCGCGGGACGAGCCCGGCCCGCTCCGGACCACGCGGACCCGCCGGCCCGCCCCGCGCCGGACGCGCTCCGCGGAGCACCCGCCCGGCGGCGAGTGGCTGTACGCCACCGTGCACTGCACGCCCGCGCGGCAGAACGAGCTGCTCGTCCACCACCTGGACGACCTGCTCGACGGCCTTCCCGAGGACGTGGACCGCTGGTTCTTCATCCGCTACCGCAGCCCCGACGACCTGCTCCGGCTGCGCTTCCACGGCGCGCCGGACACCCTCACGGCAACCCTGCTGCCCAGGCTGCACCGCTGGGCCGCGACGCTCCGGTCCGCCGCGCTGATCCGGGGCATCGGCCTCTGCACGTACGACCCCGAGCTGGAGCGCTACGGCGGCCCCCGCGCCATGGCGGCGGCCGAACGGGTCTTCCACGCCGACAGCCTGGCCGCCGTCGAGGCACTGAGGCTGCGGGAGACCGGGCGGCTCACCCTGGATCCGGTCACGGTGGCGGCGCTGGGCCAGGCCCACATCGCCCGGACGTTCTGGACGGCGTACACCGCCCACGAGGCGAAGAGCGCCCAACCGGCCTGGCTGGGGCGCGTCCTCGACGCCGTCCCGCGCGGCGAGATGCACCACGCCTTCCAGAAACGCAGGCGCGAGGTGCTGCCGCTCGTGGACGTCCACGGCGACTGGCCGGGACTGCGCGGCCGGCCGGGAGGCGAGGAACTGCTCGCCTCATGGCAGGCCCGTACGGCGGCCGTCACCGCCTACGCGCGCACCCTGCGCACGCTGGGCGACGACGCCTGGTCGGCACCCGTGCCGGTCTTCCTCTCCCTGCTGCACATGCATCACAACCGGGTCATCGGCATCGGCCCGCAGGCCGAACAGGCCGCGACCGCCGTCATGCGCGGCGCCGTGCAAGCCCATCGAGACCGCATCAGGAGCTGCTCATGAGCGCCCCCGTACAGGACACGGCCACCGAGGCGACCGACGCACGGATCGGCGCCGTCGTGACCGAACTCGCCGAACGGCTCATCGACCCGGAAAGCGTGGCCACCGCCGCCCGCGCCCCCGGCAACGCCGACCTGCTGACCGGCATGCCCTCCGCACAGTCCCCCTGGGGCACCCTCGGGCTGGGCGAGGCCCATGCCGGTGTCGCGCTGCTGTTCGCCGAGCTGTCCCACACCGAGGAGCGCTTCCGCGGCGCCGCGCACGCCCACCTGGCCGCCGCCGTACGGGGGTTGAGCGGGCCGACCGAGCGCGGGCTGTTCGGCGGCGCCGCCTCGCTCGCGTTCGCCGCCCACACGGCCCGGCACGGCGCGGACGACTACGCCGGACTGCTCGACACCCTCGACGGCCGAGTGACGGCACAGCTGGACCGGCTGCTCACCGACGAGGAACGACGGCTGGCGTCCGGCCGGGCGGGCGTGCGGATGAGCACGTACGACGTCGTCGCCGGCGCCACCGGACTCGGCCGCTGCCTGATGCTGCGCGGCGACCGGCACCGCGAGCCGCTCACCGACGTGCTGAGCTATCTGGTGCGCCTGACCGAACCCGTCGAAGCGCACGGACACCGGGTACCGGGCTGGTGGGTGCCGCTCGAGCCCGGCCACGGCCCCCAGTTCCCCCGCGGACACTTCAACCTCGGCCTGGCGCACGGCGTCAGCGGGCCGCTCGCGCTGCTCTCGCTCGCCTGGCGCGAGGGCGTACGCGTCCCCGGCCAGCGCGATGCCATCAGCGCGATCGCCGGCCACCTCCTCGACCACCGGACCGAGCAGGGCACGTGGCCCGGGGTACTGAGCTTCGACGCCTTCGTGGGCGCGGCGGACCCGCACGCCGGCCACTCCCGCATGATCGCCTGGTGCTACGGGACGCCCGGCACCGCCCGGGCCCTTCAGCTCGCGGGCATCGCCCTGGACCGCCCGGACTGGCGGAAGGAGGCCGCCGACGCCCAGGCCACGGCGCTCGCGGGGCTGCTGGGCACCGTCACCGACAGCTCGCTGTGCCACGGCTGGGCGGGACTGCTCCACCTCACCGGCCTGATGGCCCGGGACAGCGGCGACCCCCGGCTGACCGGGCGGTTGCCCGCGCTGGCCTCCGCCCTGCTGGCCGCCCATCGCCCCGAACTCCCCTTCGGATACGAGTACGTCCGCCCGCAGCTGGGCGAAGGACTGCGGCAGGCACCCCATCGCGCGGGCTTCCTGGACGGGAGCGCGGGCATCGCACTCGCCCTGCGCGCCTACGCGGCCGGCGGCTGCGCCTCACCCTGGCAGACCGCCCTCCTGGTGGCCTGATGAGGCGCCCGAAGATCCCTGTGCGGCGCCCGCACCTCCGTAGGGGGCGCCAACGTCGCCGCGCCCGGCCGCAGTTGCCCGTCTCCGACAGCGAGCGGCTGCTCTTCGGCGGCGCTCTGCGCTACGAATCGGCGTACGCGGGACATGAGTTGCCCCTGCTGCGGATGGGCCTGTGGACCATGGCCCGGCAGTTCCCGCAGGTGATCGGCGCCGTGGCGAAGGCCGCCTGGCGCGAGGACCGGACGGCGCTGCTCGCCCTGCTGGCCGCCGAACTCGGGCAGGGGCTGATGCGGGCCTTCGCCCTCGTGGCCACCAACACGGTCCTGCTGGCGCTGTTCGCGGCCGGTCCCACCCCGGCACGGCTGCGCCAGGCACTGCCCGGCCTCGTGGCCATGGCCGCCGTCGCCGCCCTGCTCGCGCTGCTCGGGGCGGTGTCGACCGCGGCGTCGGGACGGCTGGAGCCCAAGGTGGAGCGCGTGTGCACCGCCCGGTTCTACGAGGGCGTGATCCGCGTGGAGCTGGCCGCGCTGGAGGACCAGGCGGTGAGGCGCACGCTGGACGCGGGGAAGTTCGGCACCGACTCGATCCGTGCGATGCTCGGTTCCTCCGTCCTCGTGCTCAACGCCCTGATCAGCCTGGCCGCGGCGGCCGGCGTCCTGTTCCTGCTGCATCCGCTGCTCGTCCTCACCCTCCTGCTGATCGCCGCCCCCCAGGGGTGGGGCGCCGTCCTCTCCGCCCGGCGCCGGTACGCCTCCCGCCACGCCTGGATCGAGCACCGCCGCGCCATCGCCGTCCTCACCGAGAAACTCACCGACCAGCGGTGCGCCGCCGAGATCCGGGTGCACGGCGCCGGGCGCCTGCTGGTCGACGCCTATGCGGACATGTCCGGGACGATGGAGCGCGAGCAGTGGCGGCTGGCCCGTGCGGAGGCGGTGACGCAGACGGCCGCCGCGGCCGGGTCGGGGCTGGCTGCCCTGGCCGCCTACGGACTGCTGTGGGCGCTGCTGACCAGCGGCGGAATGCCCCTGGCCGTGGCCGGCACCGCCGTGATCGCGGTACGGACCGCCGGCGCCGGGCTCCAGTCCCTGGTCATGCAGGTCAACCGCCTCTACCAGGAGGCCATGTACCTCAAGGACTGGGAACGTGCCTGTGCCACGGCACGGCAGCACGCCATCCCCGCCGGCGGCTCAGCCGTTCCCGGCCCGTTCAAGGCGGTCCGGCTGGAGGGAGTCTCGTTCACCTACCCCGGTGCCACCGCGCCCGCGCTGCACGCGGTGGACCTCACCATCCCGCGCGGGCAGGTCGTCGCCCTGGTGGGGGAGAACGGCTCGGGCAAGACGACCCTCGCCAGACTCGTCGCCGGGCTCTACCTGCCCAGCGGCGGACGCCTGTGGTGGAACGGGACGGAGATCCGGGACGCCGACCGGGCGGCCGTCTTCGACCAGGTCGCCGTCCTCACCCAGGACTTCCCGCAGTGGCCCATGACCGCACGCGCCAACGTCCACATCGGCCGCAGCGACCGGAACTGCGCACAGCACCGCGTCGAGAAGGCCGCGGCCGACGCGGACGTCGCCGGTACCGTCGCCGCCCTGCCGTACGGCTGGGACAGCCTGGTGATCAAGGGGTTCGAGCGCGGCACCGAGCTCTCCGGCGGCCAGTGGCAGCGACTGGGCAGCGCCCGGGCCCGCTACCGCTCGGCGCCGCTGCTCATCGTGGACGAGCCCACCTCGGCCCTCGACCCCAAGGCGGAGATCGAGGCGTTCCGCGCCCTGCGCGACCTGGCCGACCAGGGCACCACGGTGCTCCTGATCACCCACCGCCTCGCGGCCACCGCCACCGCCGACCTGATCTACGTCCTCGACCACGGCCACCTCATCGAACACGGCACCCACAGCCACCTCATGACCCTCCCGAACGGCCACTACCGCACCCTCTACGAGGCCCAGGCCGCCCAGTACGCCCCCGTACCGGGCGCCTGACGCCCCGGTTCCGCTTGCCCGGGTGGACCGAGGCGGACCCCCGGCCGTCGTACTCTCCCCCCATGCCACTCACCCTCACCGTCCTCGGCACCGCCTCCCCGCACCCCGGCCCCGACCGGCCCTGCTCCGGATACCTGCTGTCCGGCGGGGGTGCCGAGGTGTGGGTGGACGCGGGGCCCGGCACGTTCGCCGCGTTGCAGCGGCACACGGACCCCGCACGGCTCACCGCGATCTGGATCTCCCATCTGCACGCCGACCACAGCGCCGACCTGCTGCCCGCCGCCTACGCCTTCGCCTACGGCGGGATGACCCCGGCCGTACCGATCCCGGTGTACGCCCCGCAGGACTGCGCCCGCCGGCTGGCGGGCTTCCTCGGGCGGGCGGACGTCGACTTCCTCAAGGGCGTCTTCGACTTCCGGCCCCTGTACGACGGCCATGACGTCCGGCACTGGAACCTCCGCCTCACCGCACGCGCCGTCGCCCACGACACCGAGGCCTACGGGCTGCGCGCCGAATGCCAGGGGAGCGTGCTCGCCTACTCCGGGGACAGCGGGCCGTGTGCCGCGCTCGGTGAACTCGCCTCCCGTGCCGACCTGTTGCTGTGCGAGGCGGACATCGACACGCATCGCGATGGCGAACACCAGGAGCAGGTCCATCTGACCCCCGAGGACGCGGGCCGGATCGCCCATGCGGCGCGCGTCCGCGAGCTGCTGGTGACCCACGTCGGACCCACGCTCACCCGCGAGGCGGCCACCGCCCGCGCCGCCGCGGTCTCCGGCCGGCCCACCCGCGCCGCCGTCGAGGGTGCCGTCCACACCGTCTGACGCAGCCCGGCTTTCCTTTGTCACAGGCATTGACGAAACACGGACCCCCTCCTACCTTCAACCGCGTCGCACTTCGTACGTCATATATGAGACGCGATATGTGAGATCCGAGAGGGCCGCATGACCTCTGTGCCCACACCGATCCCGTCCCGCACGCAGTTCGTGCTGGACGCGATCAGACACCGCATCCTGACCGGACGGCTGACACCCGGTCAGGCCCTGGTCGAGACGGAGCTGGCCGCGCAGTTCGGGGTGTCCAAGACCCCGGTGCGGGAGGCGCTGAAGACCCTTGCGGGGACCGGACTCGTCGTGATGAACCAGTACAAGGGCGTCACGGTGCGCATGGTGGACGCGGACATGGCACGCGAGGTCTACGACGTGCGGCTGCTGCTGGAACCCGAGGCACTGAGGAGAACCGTCGGGCGGGGCGCCTCCCTCGACGCCGCGCGCGACGCGCTGAACCGGGCCGATGCCGCCCACGACACCGCCGAACGGTCGCTCGCCAACCGGGAGTTCCACCGCGCCCTGTACCTGCCGTGCGGCAACCCGCTGCTCGGCCGGATGCTGGACGAGGTCCGCGACCAGGCCGCGCTGGTCTCCGCCGTCGCCTGGGCCGCCGAGCCCTCCTGGGAGCGGGAGGCCGTCGAACACCGGGAGATCCTCCGGCTCGCGCTCCACGGTGACGCCGACGGCGCGGCGAGCGCCCTGCACGCCCACATCGCCTCCTTCGTCCGGCGCGCATTCCCCTCGGACACCGGGGACACCGAGGACGCCGGGGACGCCGAGGACACCGGGGGAACCGAGGCCGCCGGCCCCCACCCCCAGGAAGGTCATTCATGAGCAGCGTGACGTTCGAGACCGGGCGGGCGGCCCTGGCCGACGTGGTGGCCATCCCGGTGACCCCCTTCGCCGCGGACGGCTCCGTCGACACCGGCACCCACCGGGCCCTGCTGCGTCGCCTGCTCGACGGCGGGATCCGCACCCTCACCCCCAACGGCAACACCGGCGAGTTCTACGCCCTCACCCCCGAAGAGCGCCGCCTGGTCACCGAGTTGACGGTCGAGGAGGCCGGCGACCGTGCCGCGGTCCTCGTCGGCGTCGGCCACGACCTGCCCACCGCCATCGCCTCCGCCCGGCACGCCCGCGACCTCGGCGCCCCGATGGTGATGGTCCACCAGCCCGTCCACCCGTACGTCTCGGCGGCCGGCTGGGTCGACTACCACCGCGCCGTCGCCGAGGCCGTGCCCGGGCTGGGCGTGGTGCCGTACATCCGCAACGCGCAGCTGCCCGGCGCCCGCCTCGCCGAACTCGCCGACCACTGCCCGAACGTCATCGGCGTGAAGTACGCCGTACCGGACGCCGCACGGTTCGCGGCCTTCGCCCGGGACGCGGGCCTCGACCGCTTCGTGTGGGTCGCCGGCCTCGCCGAGCCGTACGCTCCCTCCTACTTCTCGGCGGGCGCCACCGGCTTCACCTCCGGACTCGTGAACGTCGCCCCGGCCGTTTCGCTGCACATGGTTGAAGCGCTTCGATCCGGCGACTATGCGGCCGCCATGAAGGTCTGGGAGCAGATCCGCCGCTTCGAGGAGCTCCGCGCCGCCCACGGCTCCGCGAACAACGTCACCGTCGTCAAGGAAGCCCTCGCCGCGCTCGGTCTGTGCCGCCGCGACGTCCGCCCGCCGAGCAGGCCGCTGCCCGAGGACGAGCGCGCCGAGGTCGCCGCCATCACCGCCGGATGGTCCATATGAACCACCCCGCCGGGAAGCTGAGAAGCCATCAGTGGTACGGCACCGACGGGCTGCGGTCGTTCAGTCACCGGGCGCGGACCCGGCAGCTCGGGTATCTGCCCGAGGAGCACCTGGGCAAGCCCGTGATCGCCGTGCTCAACACGTGGTCCGACATCAACCCGTGCCATGTGCACCTGCGGGAGCGCGCCCAGGCGGTGAAACGGGGCGTGTGGCAGGCCGGCGGCTTCCCGCTGGAGTTCCCGGTCTCGACGCTGAGCGAGACCTTCCAGAAGCCGACGCCCATGCTCTACCGGAACCTGCTGGCGATGGAGACCGAGGAGCTGCTGCGCTCCTATCCGGTCGACGGCGCCGTGCTGATGGGCGGGTGCGACAAGTCCACGCCCGCGCTGCTGATGGGTGCGGCCAGCGCCGGTCTGCCCGCCGTCTTCGTCCCCGCCGGGCCCATGCTGCCGGGGCACTGGCGGGGCGAGGTGCTCGGGTCCGGTACCGACATGTGGAAGTACTGGGACGACAGGCGGGCCGGTCTCATCGGCGACTGCGAGATGACCGAGCTGGAGAGCGGGCTCGCGCGCTCCCCGGGGCACTGCATGACCATGGGTACGGCGTCCACGCTGACCGCCGCCGCCGAGGCCCTCGGCGTGACCGTGCCGGGCGCGTCGAGCATCCCCGCCGTCGACTCCGGACACGACCGGATGGCCGCCAGGGCCGGGATGACGGCCGTGGAGCTGGTGCGCGGCGACCGGAGGCTGTCGCAGATCCTCACGCGTGAGGCCTTCGAGGACGCGGTCACGACGGTGCTCGGCCTCGGCGGCTCCACCAACGCCGTGATCCACCTGATCGCCATGGCCGGCCGGGCCGGCGTGAAGCTCACCCTGGACGACTTCGACCGCATCGCCCGGACCGTGCCCGTCCTCGCCAACGTCCGCCCGGGCGGCCGGAAGTACCTCATGGAGGACTTCCACTTCGCGGGCGGCCTGCCCGGATTCCTGTCCCGGATCACCGACCTGCTCCATCTCGACCGGCCGACGGTGTCGTACGACACCCTGCGCGAGCAGCTGGAAGGCGCGCGGGTGCACCACGACGACGTCATCCGCCCCCGCGACAACCCGGTGGCGAGCGAGGGCGGGGTCGCGGTCCTGCGCGGCAACCTCTGCCCGGACGGCGCGGTCATCAAGCACATCGCGGCCGAGCCCCGCCTGCTGAGGCACACCGGCCCCGCGGTCGTCTTCGACGACTACAGGACCATGCAGCGCACCATCGACGACCCCGCGCTCGGCATCACCGCCGACAGCGTGCTGGTCCTGCGGGGCGCCGGTCCCAAGGGCGGCCCCGGCATGCCCGAGTACGGCATGCTCCCCATCCCCGACCACCTGCTCAAGCAGGGCGTGCGGGACATGGTCCGGATCTCCGACGCCCGGATGAGCGGCACGAGTTACGGCGCCTGTGTGCTGCACGTCGCCCCGGAGTCGTACGTCGGCGGGCCCCTGGCCCTCGTGCGGACCGGGGACCTCATCACCCTGGACGTCGCGGCCCGCGGCCTCCATCTCCACGTGGACGACGCGGAGTTGGGGCGCCGGCGCGCCGCGTGGACCCCGCCGCCCGCCCGTCACGAGCGCGGCTACGGCGTCCTCTACAACGGCCAGATCACGCAGGCCGACACCGGCTGCGACTTCGAGTTCCTGGCCCGGCCGGGCCTGGTGCCGGACCCGTACGCCGGCTGACCCACGCATCGGGAGAGGTGAAGCGCTTCACCCATGTGTACGTAGCAAGCGCTACCTGTCCCCGCTGTACATGTCCCACTGCGAACGGAGAACAGTCATGGCCCAAGCTGCAGCCGTGGCGAAACCGCCCGCGCCACCCCGGCGGCGCCGTGCCTCCGCGACCCCGCGCGGGCTGCCGTACCTGCTGATCACCCCGGCGGCCCTGCTGATGCTGGGCTTCATGTCGGGCGGGCGCCGGGCCGTGCCCTGGTCTTCTCCCCGTGGGCCGTCTCCGGAGTGCTGACCTCCGCGATCCGGGTGCTGCTCTACAACTCCCGGACGGGCACCACCCGTTACCTCGCCGACGCGGGAATCGGGTCGTACGGCACCAGTCGGCTCTCGGACACCTCGACCGTCTTTCCGGCGGCGGTCGTCGCGGATCTCTGGCGCGGGGGTGCCCTTCTTCGCGATCCTCATCCTCGCCGACCTGCAGTGCGACGGTGTACAACGCCCGCAAGCCGGACGGCTTCCTGCCGGACACGACGTTCCTGACGACGGGGAGCACGACCATCGGCGCGACGATGAACTGACGCCCGGCTTCAGCTCGGGCTGCCCCACTCGGCCCGGAGGTCCTGGCACCGGACGGTGATCGATGCGTCGGTGAGCGCGATCTCGTGCACACAGCCGGCGCCCTCGGCACCGTCCTCGCCGGTTTCCTCCTCCGGGAGGATCTCGTCGAGCAGCACGGTGTCGACCCGCATCCAGTCGATCGCATGGTGGTGGTCGATGGAGAAGTGCCGCACGCCCGAGTAGCTGATGCGCAGCCCCGAGTCGTGCTTGAACCGGTTCGGCGCGAACTCCAGCACCAGTCGCCCGCTCTTGTCGGTCGCCGGATGGATTCCGGCCAGCTCCAGATCCTTGACGCACCGGTCGGCGCCCGGGATGTCGTAGTGTCCCGGATCGGAGGCGAACGCCCAGGCACCCGGCGGAAGGAGGCCGCGCAGGCGGGGCAGTTCGGCGAGGTAGGCGGTGGGGTCGACGTAGAAACCGTGGCCGTGCCAGTGCGTCTTGACGAATCTCATGACAGTGGTCCTGTGAACTCGAGCGCGGACAGCCGTCCGCCGCTCACCCGGACGAGCAGCTCGCCGAGGACGCGGCGGGTCGGCGGAGGAAGGGGGCCGGCCGTCATGACACCGGGGGCTGCCACCGGAGCAGCGCGGGGATGGTGGCGTGGTCGGTGGTCTCCATGGTCAGGATGACTTCCCGGCCGGTGGATGTTCCCAGCCATGCCATGAAGTCGCGAACGGGCTCGAAGGTCTCCCGGTCCGTCACGTCGCGGGGGTCGAAGGTGAACCCGATCTCCTCGGGCTCGAAGAAGTAGCAGGTGAACCACGTGCCCGCGATGTCGACGGCCAGGCTCACCGATTCCTGCGGGTCCTGTGCGAGCCGGGACCAGACGGCAGCGGCGTCCGGAACGCCGGTGTCCGTGGTGCCGGCGAGTGTCCAGGTGAGGACGTGCCGTCCCGGCAGGACGCGCAGCCCCTCGGCCATGCGCCGCCAGTCGTCGAGCGTGGTGCCGAGGACGCGGACGTCGCGCAGAGCGCCGTCCGCGACGAAGTCCTCCGGCCGGTACCCGGGTTCGCTCTCCCGGTGCTCTTGTCCCTGCACGGTGATCACGCGGAACAGTGTATCGATCGGATAACAGGGCTCGCAGCGCAGGTAGTTATGCGCGTAGATGGTCTCTGACCTGGTACATCACTCTCATTCACCAGATCCGGAGAATCCATGCGGAAGTCCCACAGAGCCGTCGCCGCCGGTGCAGCCTGTGCTCTCGCCGGTGTCGCGCTGTACGGCGCGGGCGCGGCCACCGCCGGGCAGTCGACGGCGAACTCCACCCACGAGCCCTACAACATCGGGCAGTTGGTGAAGGACATCGACACCTACTACGGCACGACCGCCGACAGCAACGGCGTCTACCAGGCGTCCCCGGACAGCCCGTACGCCAAGGACCTGGCGCAGATCGACGCCGACGCCAGGCGCTATATCGACAAGGCGGCCCGCAAGGCGCGCCGTCACGGCGAGAAGCCTGCCGTCATGTTCGACATCGACGACACGCTGCTGCTCAGCCTCGACTACGAGAAGCGCTACAACTACACGTTCAACCCCACCACGTGGAACGACTACGTGAACAAGGCCGACCGCCCGGAGGTCTTCGGCAGCCCCGAGCTGGTCCGGTACGCCGAGTCCAAGGGCGTCGAGGTCTTCTACAACTCCGGTCTGAGCGAGGCCCAGCGCGCCGCCGCGGTCGCGAACCTGAAGAAGGTCGGCGCCGATGTGAACCTCGACGCCGACCACATGTTCCTCAAGGACAAGGCCAACCCGCCGGCCTACCTGAGCGACTGTGCCACCCCGAACGCCTGGAACTGCACGACCGTGCAGTACAAGTCCGGGACGCGCAAGCACATCGAGGACGACCTGGGTTACGAGATCATCGCCAACTTCGGCGACCAGTACTCGGACCTCGACGGCGGCCACGCCGACCGTACCTACAAGCTGCCGAACCCGACGTACTTCGTCGGCTGAGGCCCTGGCCGTTCGTCCTGAGCGGCCGCTCGTGCTCGGCCCCCGTCACCGGCAGCACCGTGCCGTGGCGGGGGCTTCGGCCGCGGGCCGGTCCGAGAGCCCGGCGACCGCGGCTCACGCGCCACCGCCCGAGCCGCCCTGTGCGGCGAAGTCACCGGTCACCGCGTACACACGACCCCCGGCGGTACCGCTGATCCTGTAGCTGTCGTCCTTCGCGTCGCGCCCGCCCCGCGCATGGTCGTACTGCCCCGCGAACACCCACTGCCCGGCCGGGACCGTACGTCCCTGCTTCAGCGTCCAGGTGTAGACGACGAACCCGCCTCTCTCCACGACGCTCAGACCGAAGTCCCCCTCCGGCAGCGAACGCCACGCGCCCGTCGAGGACACCCCGCCGGTCTGCGCCACCCGCAACTCGACCGTGAGGGAGGTCAGTTGGCCGGCCGTCTTCAGGGTCAGGTCGCTCTGCGCCCAGAAGTCGTTGCCGTGCGGGTCCACCGAGCCGTCCGACCACAGGGGACCGTCCTGCTCGCCGTGTGCCGCGGGCGGGCGCCGGGAGGCCGTCGGTGTCCGGGAAGCTGTGGCACCCGGGGTGCGGGGCGGGCGCGGGGTGCCGGGGCCGGGCGCCGGGGCTCCGGAATGCGCCGGAGGGCGCGCGGTCCTCTCCGGCGAGGAACTCGGCGTCGGCGAGACCGCCACCGTCTGCCCGGCGGGCGGACGGTCGCCGCGGACCACGGAGGCCACCGCGTATCCGCCGACGGCGAGCACCCCGGCGACGGCCGCCGTCGCGCCGGCCACCCGCAGCCAGCCGAACACCGGCGGACGCGTGGACCCGTGGCCGGAAGGGCCGGTCCGCGCGGCCATGCCCCGCTCCACCCGGGCCCGGATGCGCGCGCGGTCGGGTTCGTGGGCCTCGGCCGCCTCCTGCAGCCGGGCGCGCAGCTCGTCGTGCACGTCCTGCCGCCTCATCGGTTCCGCCCTCCGCTCGCGGCGCCCCGGGCCGCCATCGCCGCGTGCGCCCGCCGCGGATCGCCCTGGGGGCCGAGCAGGCGCTGGAGTTCTGCCATGCCCTTGGACGTCTGGCTCTTCACCGTACCCACCGAGACGCCGAGCGCCAGCGCGGTGTCCTTCTCCGACAGGTCGAACGCATGCCGGAGCACCACACACGCCCGTTTGCGGAACGGCAGTCTGCGCAGCGCATCCTGTACGTCCACCACCCCGGCCACGTCCGGGTTCTCGGTCCTCTCCTCGCGGTGCGGCCAGAACAGCGCGATCCTGCGGCGTTCGCGCACCGCGCTGCGGATCCGGGTGCGGGCCAGGTTGGCGACCACACCCCGCGCGTACGCCACCGGATGGCCGGCCGCGCGCACCCGGTCCCAGCGGTGCCACAGCGCCAGCAGCGCGTCCGCCGCCAGGTCGTCGGCGGCGTCGGCCTCACCGGTCAACAGGGCGGCCAGCCGGGCGAGTTCGGCGTAGTGCCGTTCGAAGAAGGCATGGAACTCCGCGGAGGCGGCGTCGTCGACGACTGTGCCCACGGGTGACCTCGTCTCGGTGCGGCTCTCGAATGACTGTACGGGGTATCGGACAACGTATGGTCCACCGAACCAGATTCCGTAACACGGGGAAAACCTGAAACAGGTTGAACAGGGGAACAATCCAGCCAGCATCCGCAAGCCGATCACCAGGTCACGAGGAGTGGCACCATGTCAGTGGACCGGTACTTCCGGATCTCCGAGCGGGGATCCACGTTCGCCCGGGAGATACGCGGCGGTTTCGCCACGTTCTTCACCATGGCCTACATCCTTGTCCTGAACCCGATCATCCTGGGCAGCGCCAAGGACAGGTTCGGGCACACGCTCGACACCGGCCAACTCGTCACCGCCACCGCGCTGGTGGCGTGCGTGATGACCATCGTCATGGGCGTCGGCGGCAACCTCCCGCTCGCCATCGCCGCCGGCCTCGGCCTCAACGCCGTCGTCGCCTTCCAGCTGGCCCCGCTGATGAGCTGGCCCGACGCGATGGGCCTGGTGGTCCTGGAGGGCCTGCTCATCTGCCTGCTGGTCCTCACCGGACTGCGGGAGGCCATCATGAACGCGATCCCGCAGCAGCTGAAGCAGGCGATCGGCGTCGGCATCGGCCTGTTCATCGCCTTCATCGGCTTCGTCGACGCCGGGTTCGTCAGCCGCATCCCGGACGCCGCGCACACCACCGTGCCCGTGCAACTGGGCGCCGTCGGCCGCCTGACCGGCTGGCCCGTGCTCGTGTTCTGCCTCGGCGTGCTGCTGACCGTCGCGCTGCTCGCCCGGAAGGTGAAGGGCGCGATCCTCATCAGCATCGTGACGATGACCGTCGTCGCGATCATCGTCAACGCCGTCGCCGACATCAAGAGCTGGGGCCTGACCACGCCCAAGGTGCCCGGCAAGCTCGTGGCCGCCCCGGACTTCGGGCTCATCGGTCACTTCAGCCTGTTCGGCGGCTTCGCCAAGGCCGGCGTCCTCACCGCCGTCCTGCTGGTCTTCACCCTCATCCTGTCCGACTTCTTCGACGCCATGGGCACGATCGTCGGCATCAGCGCGGAGGCCGGACTGCTGGACGAGAAGGGGCAGGTGCCCGGCATCGGCCGCGTGCTGTTCATCGACGGCGCCGCGGCCGCCGTCGGCGGTCTCGGCTCCGCCTCCTCCAACACCGCCTACATCGAGTCCGCGGCCGGCGTCGGCGAGGGCGCCCGCACCGGCCTCGCCAACCTCGTCACCGGCGGCCTGTTCGGCCTCGCCCTCTTCCTCACCCCGCTGCTCACCATCGTCCCGCTCCAGGCGGCGGCGCCCGCGCTGATCGCCGTGGGCTTCCTGATGATGACCCACGTCAAGCACATCGACTGGGACCGGTACGACATCGCCATTCCGGCGTTCCTCACCATCGCGGCGATGCCGTTCACCTACTCCATCACCGACGGGATCGGGGCCGGTTTCCTGTCCTACGTCGTCATCAAGTCGGTGCTGGGCAAGGCGCGGGAGGTCAACTGGCTGCTGTGGGCCGTGTCGGCGCTGTTCCTCGTCTACTTCGCGATCGACCCGGTCGAGCAGATGCTCGGGGTGAAGTGAGGGGCGCCGACGCTCACTTCAGCGCCGCTTGCATCATCGCCTTCGCCACCGGCGCCGCCAGACCGTTGCCGCTCACTTCCGACCTCGCCGCGTCCGACTGCTCCACCATCACGGCGACGGCCACCTCCTTGCCGCTGCTGTCGGACTTGGCGAAGGACGTGAACCAGGCGTAAGGCGTCTTGCTGTTGTTCTCGCCGTGCTGGGCGGTGCCGGTCTTGCCGCCGACGGTGGCACCGTCGACCAGGGCGTTCGTGCCGGTGCCGTCCTTGACCACCGTCTCCATCGCCGACTGGAGCTGTTCGGCGGTGGAGGCGGAGACGATCTCCTTGCTGTCCGCGCTGTCGTCGTAGTTCTGCAACACATCACCGCCGCTGTCGGTGATCTGCGACACCATATGCGGCGAGACCAGCTTGCCGCCGTTGGCTATGGCCGCGGACACCATGGCCATCTGCAGCGGGGTCGCGGTGACATCGAACTGTCCGATACCGGACAGCGCGGTCTGTGCCTGGTCCATGCCGGAGGGGTACACGCTGGCGTAGGCCCGCACCGGCACGTCCTGCTTGTCGTTGTTGAAGCCGAACTTCCCGGCCATGGCCCTCACCTTGTCCTGCCCGAGCTGGACGGCCATGTGGCCGAAGACGTTGTTGCAGGAGTACTGCAGGGCGACGCGGATGGGGGCGTTCCTGCACGGCGCCGACTTGTTCTCGTTCTCCAGCACGTGCGTCGTGCCGGGCGGGGTGTACGGGTCGGGGCTGTCGGTCGGAACGTCCACGTTCTTGTACAGCCCGTCCTCCAGCGCGGCCGCCGCCACGACCAGCTTGAACGTCGAGCCCGGTGGCAGCGGCTGGCGCAGCGCGCGGTTGGTGAGCGGCTTGTCCTTGTCCGCGTTGAGCTGCTTCCAGGCGCCCCCGGCCGTGTTGGCGTCGGTGAGCGAGGAGGGGTCGTACGACGGCGTGGACACCGCCGCGAGGATCTTGCCGGTCTTCGGGTCGATCGCGACGGCGCCGCCCTTCTTGCCGCCGAGCGCGCGGTAGGCCGCCTTCTGCACGTCCGGGTCGATCGTGGTGAGCACGTTTCCCGGGTCGGCGCGCTTGCCGGTGACCGAGTCCAGCACGGTCTTCAGCCGGTTGTCCGTGCCGTCGAGCAGGTCCTTGTAGATGCCCTCCAGCTGCGTGGGGGCGTAGGCCTGCGAGGCGTAGCCCGTCACCGCCGCGTAGAGCCTGCCGTCCGTGTACGTCCGCTTGTACGCGAGGTCGCTCCCCCTGGTCCGCGTGGAGCCGGTGATCGCGTTCCCGGCCACGATGATGTTCCCGAGCGGCCGCGAGTACGTCTGGATCGCGTTGCGCCGGTTGTCGTTGTCGTCCGCGAGGGCCTTGCCGTCGTAGAACTGCACCCATGTCGCCCTGACCAGCAGAGCGAGCACGAGCAGCAGCGAGAAGACGGACGCCCGCCTGATCGTCTTGTTCATCCCGCTCCGAAGACGATCGGGAAGGGGTTGATCGTTCCCGTACGTCCCGTTTTCTCATCCCGCGTTCAGGAAACCGGCCTCGTAGGCGGCGATCACCGCCTGTGTGCGGTCCCGGGTGCCCGTCTTGGCCAGCACCGCCGCGACGTGCGACTTCACGGTGGCGGGGCCCACCTCCAGCCGCCGGGCGATCTCGGCGTTGGTCAGTCCGTCGGCCATGTGCCGCAGCACGTCGCGTTCGCGTGCGGTGAGCTTGCTCACCCAGGGCGCGGGCGGGGCGGTCCTGCGTCCGTGTTCGGCCGCGAGCGCCCGGACGGCCGACGGGAACAGCAGGCTGTCGGTGCGCGCGACCAGCCGTACCGCCTGCACCAGGGCGTCGGCATCGGACCGCTTCAGCAGGAAGCCGGCGGCTCCGGCGCGCAGGGCGTCGTAGACGTAGGAGTCGTTCTCGAAGGTGGTCACGACCAGGATCCGCGGCGGCTCCGGCATGGTGGCGACGAGCTGCTCGGTGGCCCGGATGCCGTCGATCTCCGGCATGCGGACGTCCATGAGCACGACGTCGGGCCGCAGTTCCCGGACCACGGAGACGGCCTCGGCACCGGTCGTGGCCTCGCCGGCCACCTCCAGGTCCGGTTCGGCGGAGAGGATGGCGCGCAGGGCGGTGCGGACCATGCGCTCGTCGTCGGCGAGGACGAGCCGGATGGCGGGCCGGGTCATGCGGTTCCCTTCGGGAGCTGTCGGGTCGGCGGGCCGGGTGGCGTCATGGGCGTGGTCAGGGGCAGTCGTACGGACAGGCGCCAGGTGTCCGCCGACGGTCCCGCCTCAGCCGTGCCGCCGAGCAGCCGCACCCGGTCGGCGATGCCCCGTAGGCCGTGGCCGCCGCCGGGGCGGGGAGCCCGGGCGGCGCCCAGGGGGTTCTCGACGGTGATCTCCAGCTGCCCGGCGGCGGCGGTGATGCGGACGGCGACGGGCGCACCGGCGTGTTTCAGCGCGTTGCTCAGGCCCTCCTGCACGATCCGGTACGCCTCCCGGGAGACCAGCGGCGCCAGCGCGGCGAGGTCGGTGCCGACGGTGGCCGTCACCGGCTGCCCGGCGGCCCGGGTCCGGCGCAGCAGCCCGTCCAGGTCGCTCTCCAGGGTCGGCGCGGGCGCGGTGCCCGGCGCGTCCCCGTCCCGCAGCACGCCGAGTACGGCGTCGAGTTCGCCGACCGTGCGCCGGGTGGTCTCCTCGATGGCGGCGAGGGCCTCGCGGACGAACCCCGGGTCGCTGTCGAGGAGCCGGCGGGCGGCGCTCGCCTGGAGGGTGACGGCGCTCAGGGCGTGACCGACGCTGTCGTGCAGCTCGCGGGCGAGCCGGTTGCGCACGGCGAGGTCGGCGGCGCGGGCCTCGGCGGCTGCCAGCCGGTCCTGAGGGGTGGGCCCGAGCAGCACGGGCGCCCAGCGGGCCAGCAGGGCCCCGCAGCCGGCGGCGCAGGCGGCGAGGGCGAGCAGCGTGGCCAGGCCCGCGACCGGGGCGAGCGCCAACGCCCAGGTGTGGTCGAACACTTCGGGCGGAGCCGGCGGGGAGTGGCGGAGCCCTGCGAACAGGGGCAGGACCATCAGCAGCACCGCGAACGGCGGCACGGCCAGCGACATGCCGGCGATGATGCCGCCGAAGCCGAGGTGCAGCGTGAACCAGGCCGCCGTACGGGCCCGTTCGGACCGCGTCCTGGCCGGGCCGTGGGCGAGCGAGTCCGCGTCGATCCCGCACAGGGCTCTCACCGCCGCCGACTCCAGCGGCCGGGTCAGCGGGAACAGCGCCGTGACGGTGGCGATCGGCAACCCGACGGCGAACGAGCCGAGTTGGAGCGGCAGGGACCGGAAGACGTCGTCCACGCCGGTGAGCGGCCCGACGATCACCGAGCCGACGAGGACGTACGGCATGGCGAGCGCACCGCCGAGGATCAGATGGATCCAGCGGCGCCGCGCCCGCCCGCCGAGGAGCAGGACCAACGCCCTTGTCACTGCGGCGCCTTGACGGGCCGGACCGTGAGGAAGCGGGCCATGACGCCCGCCACGAGGAAGCCGGTGATCATCTGCCCAGCGTAGGCGAGGCCGGTCAGCGGCGCCGGGCTGTCGCCCGTCACCAGCACCGCCAGCGACATCCATCCGCCCCAGCAGGCCACCGCCCCCGAGCCGATCCAGGCCGACGCGAGCGGTACGGCGACCGGCAGCGCACCGCCCCGGCCAAAGGCCAGCTGCCAGGCTCCGGTGACGGCCGCGGCGAGGAAGAGGACGTAGACGCACTGCATGGGCCGGTCGCCGCTGCCGTCCGGTGCGGCCGCCCCGCAGGCCCGCAGCAGCCGCACCGCGGCCGGGACCAGCGCGATCAGCGCCGCCGCGAGGGCCGTCCGCCGCTGCGGACGTCCCGCGCCCCCGGCCGGCAGCTCCCGCATCCGCCCCCGCCACAGATGCCCCCAGCGCTCGCGGGCGTACCCGGTGAACAGCGCCCCCAGCGCCAGCCCCTGCACGATGAACCCGCCGTACACCACCCCGAAGACCCAGTCGTCGAGGAACGGCTTGCCGGCCGGGCCGCCGCCCCCGCCGCCGGTGCCGTGGAGGACGAGTTGCAGCGGGAAGCCCACCATGATGGGCGCGAGGAGTCCCACGGCGAGCCACATCGGCACCGCGAGCAGCCAGGCCGGCACCCGCCGCCCCCACGGGCGGGTCAGCAGCAGCGCCAGCACCACCACGGCCGCGTCCATCAGGACGGTGAGACCGTTGGCGAGGATCATGGTGAGCCGGTGCTTCAGCAACGGGCTGCCGTCCGGGATGCCGAGGTGGCTCCCGGCGATCCAGGCGAGCTTGAGGGACAGGTAGGGCAGGCAGGCGGCGACGGCGACGAGCCGGAGCGAGCGCCGCCCGGCGGAGACACCGGCGGGGACAGGAGCGGTTGAGATCGTCATGGCTCAACGCTCCCGCGTGAACAGGGGTGTTCACCTCCTGCCGCCCGACGATCCGTCTCCGCCGCACGGGGGAGGAACTCAGTCGTCCAGGACGAGCACGACCTCCTCGATCTCCCGGCCCCGCCCGTTCGCGTACCCGCGGGCCCGGGCCGTCTCGCGGAAGCCGCACTTGTGCAGCACCCGCAGCGACGCGGCGTTGTCGGCCGCCGCCCGCGCGTACAGCGGCCGTTCGGGCACCTCGGTCAGCAGGCCCCGCAGCGCCGCCGTGGCGACACCGCGGCCCCAGTAGGCACGGTCGATCCAGTACGTCACCTCGCGCTCGCCGGCCACCCCGTAGACCGCCGCGCTGCCGGCCACCTCGCCGTCGGCCAGGACCGTGCGCAGCACGTGGGCGGAGTCGCGCACACGCCGCCAGTAGGCCGCGAAGGCCTCCTGGTCGTAGGGGTTCTCCGGGCCGAACGCGGCCATCCGGACGGCCTCCGGGTCGGTCATCTGCCGGTAGAACACCGGCAGGTCACCGTCCTCCACGGCCCTGAGCGCGATCTCCATGGGACCCGACCCTACGACGGCACGGCCGCCGGGCCCGCGACCTCCCCGCGCTCAGAGCCTGCGCGTCGCCAGGGCCAGCCGGTCGCGGGCGTCGAACAGCGCGTCCTTGATCATCTGCTCGTGGGCGGGGGTCAGCCGGGCCACCGGCACCGAGCAGCTGATCGCGTCCCGGGCCGGGGTGCGGTAGGGGATCGCCACGCCGAAGCAGCGCAGGCCCAGCGTGTTCTCCTCGCGGTCGACCGCGAAGCCCTGCTCCCGCACCTGGTGCAGCTCCTCGATGAGCTTCTCCCGGTCGGTGAGGGTGTTCTCGGTCAGCGCCGGCAGGGTCTCCGGCAGCAGCTTGCGCACCTGCTCGTCGGTGTAGGTGGCGAGGATCGCCTTGCCGAGGGAGGTGGAGTGGGCCGGCAGCCGGCGCCCGACCCGGGTGAAGGGGCGCAGATAGTGCTGGGACTGGCGGGTGGCCAGATAGACGACGTTGGTGCCGTCGAGCCGGGCCAGGTGGATGGTCTCCGTGGTGTCGTCGGAGAGCCGGTCCAGGGTCGGGCGGGCGGCGGCCACGACCTCGTCGCCGTCGATGTAGGAGGTGCCCACCAGCAGCGCCCGCACCCCGATGCCGTACCGCGTGCCCGTCGCGTCGGTCTCCACCCAGCCCAGCTCCACGAGCGTGCGCAGCAGCATGTACAGGCTGGACTTGGGATACCCGACGGCCTCCTGGACGGCCGCGAGGGAGTGCATGCCGGGCTTGCCGGCGAAGTACTCGAGCAATTCAACGGTTCGTACCGCGGACTTGACCTGCGCCCCGCCCGTCTCGCCTGCCGACATCGCCCTTGACCCCTTCAATCGCCGGGAAATAGTCTCCGAGCAGCGTATTCATCATCAGAGACAGTGTTCAGTATATCGAACGCGGCTGATCGGTGACCCTACTTCTTGCGGCCTTACTGGAGGGACCCGCGGTGGCAGCAGCACCAGTCTGGAGTGTCGACCCGCGTACCGGGAAGCAGCGTGAACAGGTTGCGGTGGAGGCTACAGCCCAGGAGGTGGACGCGGCGGTCCGGGCGGCCCACGCCGCACGCGGCGCCCTCGCCGACCGCGCGGTGCGCTCCGCCTTCCTGCGCTCGGCCGCCGCGGGCCTGGAGGCGGCCAGGGACGGTCTGGTCGAGACCGCCGACGCCGAGACCGCTCTCGGCCCGGTCCGGCTGACCGGCGAACTCGCCCGCACCGGCTACCAGCTGCGGGCCTTCGCCGGCATCGTCGACGAGGGCGCCTTCCTCGACGTCGTCATCGACCACCCCGACGACACGGCGACCCCGCCCGTCCCGGACCTGCGCCGCTACAAGGTGCCGCTCGGCGTCGTCGCCGTCTACTCCGCCTCCAACTTCCCCTTCGCCTTCTCCGTCGCCGGCGGCGACACCGCGAGCGCGCTCGCCGCGGGCTGCCCGGTCGTGGTCAAGGCCCACCCCGACCACCCGGCCCTGTCCGAGCTGGTCGCCAAGGTGCTGCGCCGGGCCGCGGCCGAGCACGGCATCCCCGAAGGCGTCGTCGGTCTCGTGCACGGCTTCGAGGCGGGCGTCGAGCTGATCCGGCACCCGCTGGTCGCCGCGGCGGGCTTCACCGGTTCGGTACGGGGCGGACGTGCCCTCTTCGACGCGGCCGCCGCCCGTCCCGTCCCGATCCCGTTCCACGGCGAGCTGGGCTCGCTGAACCCGGTCCTGGTGACCGAGGCCGCCGCCGCCGAGCGCGCCGAGGAGATCGGCACCGGGCTCGCCGGGTCGATGACGCTGGGTGTCGGACAGTTCTGCGTGAAGCCCGGTCTGGTGCTGGTGCCGTCCGGCGCGGCGGGCGACGGCCTGGTGAAGGCCCTGACGGCCGCGGTGAGCGACACCGAGGCGGGCGTGCTGCTGGACCACCGGATGCGGGACAACTTCATCGCGGGGGTGGCCGAGCGCGCGCAGCTCCCCGGGGTCGACTCCCCGGTCACCCCGGGCGCGGGCGGCGAGCACACGGTCAGCGCCGGGTTCCTGACGGTGCCGGCGGCCAGGCTGGCCGAGGAGGGGGCGTACGACCTGCTCCTGGAGGAGTGCTTCGGCCCGGTCACCGTGGTGGTGCGGTACGAGGACGAGGGCGAGGCCGCGGCCGTGCTGTCCCGCCTCCCGGGCAACCTGACGGCCACGGTCCAGCTGTCCTCGCAGGAGGCCGCCGGCGGGGGCCGGGGCGCGGAGCTCCTGGCCGAGCTGACCCCGCTGGCCGGGCGTGTCCTGGTGAACGGCTGGCCGACGGGCGTGGCGGTGGCGCCGGCCCAGCACCACGGGGGGCCGTACCCCGCGACCACCTCCACGTCCACCTCGGTGGGCGGTACGGCCATCGAGCGGTGGCTGCGGCCGGTGGTGTACCAGAACGCGCCCGCGGCCCTGCTGCCGGACGAGCTGAAGGACGACAACCCCCTCGGCCTTCCCCGGCGGTTCGACGGGCGCCTGGAACGCTGAACACGGGCACGAGAGAAACGAGAACCTGGGAGACTCGCCCCATGGACCTGAAAATCCCCGAACTGCCCTTCCCTCTCCGGACGTACGGGCCCGACGGACACTGGGTTCATGAGGACGGCGTGCTCACCGGATGGGCGGGACCCCGGCAGGACCGCTTCGTCACGCCCACCGGGGAAGCCCTGGACCCCGCCTCCGACGCGCCCCGGCTGCTGGGGGCGCCGGAAGGGGACTTCCAGCTGATCGCCCGGGTCACCGTCGGGTTCAACGCCTCCTTCGACGCCGGCGTGCTGTACGTCCATGTCGGCGACCGGGCCTGGGCCAAGCTCTGTCTGGAGTACTCCCCGGACGTGCCCACCGTCTGCACGGTGGTCACCCGGGGACACTCCGACGACGCCAACTCCTTCACGGTGGAGGGGAGTTCGGTGTGGCTGCGGGTCAGCCGGACCGGGCGGGCCCTCGCCTTCCACGCCTCCCGGGACGGCGAGCGCTGGACCTTCGTCCGGCTGTTCACCCTCGGCGACGAGGAGCAGACCGGTGACGCGCTGGTCGGCTTCATGACCCAGTCGCCGCTGGGGGAGGGGTGCGTGGTCACCTACGACCACATCGAGTTCAGGACGTCCTGGCCGAGCGACCTGCGAGACGGAAGCTGAGGGCGAAGGCCGGGACGAGCAGGGCTTCGCAAGGCCCAGCCGTGTGACCACCGGCGGGCCCCCGCCTTCCACGGCTGCCAGGGCCGGGTTCCGGCCCGGGAATGAAACGGGGCTGTTTGAACGTTCACGTACCGGGCGGAGAGAGCCTCCGCGCCCGTACGACCTGGAGAGAGCCGAAGACATGCGCGTCGAGATCTGGAGCGACATCGCCTGCCCCTGGTGCTACGTGGGCAAGGCCCGCTTCGAGAAGGCGCTCGCTGCCTTCCCGCACCGCGAGGACGTCGAGGTCGTGCACCGCTCCTTCGAGCTGGACCCGGGCCGCGCCAAGGGGGACGTCCAGCCGGTGATCACCATGCTGACCAGGAAGTACGGCATGAGCGAGGCGCAGGCCGAGGCCGGCGAGGACAACCTCGGTGCCCAGGCCGCCGCCGAGGGCCTGGACTACCGCACCCGGGGCCGCGACCACGGCAACACCTTCGACATGCACCGCCTGCTGCACTTCGCCAAGGAGCGGGGCCGGCAGGACGAGCTGATCCAGATCCTGTACCGGGCGAACTTCGCCGAGGAGCGGTCCGTGTTCACCGAGGGAGACGAGCGGCTCGTCGAGCTGGCCGTGGCGGCCGGTCTCGACGCCGAGGCCGTCCGCGCCGTGCTCGCCGACCCGTCCCGCTACGCCGACGACGTCCGCGCCGACGAGCGCGAGGCCGCAGAGCTCGGCGCGACCGGCGTGCCCTTCTTCGTCCTCGACCGCACGTACGGCGTCTCCGGCGCCCAGCCGGCCGAGGTCTTCACCCGGGCGCTGACCCAGGCCTGGGGCGAGCGCTCCCCGCTGAAGCCGGTCGAGCAGGGGGACCAGGGGGAGGGGGCAGCCTGCGGGCCCGACGGGTGCGCGGTGCCGCAGCAGGGCTGAAACCGCAGGTCGGGGCGGACGTATAAGGAGTCCCTTGGCGATCCGCGGAAAAATTCGCAATGGACGGGGACTTCCCGGGGCCGCAGAGTGGACCCATGAGGAACACGGAGACCACGGAGACGTTCGACCACCTCGTCCGCGCCGAGTTCGCCCCGAAGAACACCTACCTGAACACCGCGAGCAGCGGCCTGCTCCCGGCCCGTACGGTCGCCGCGCTGCGCGAGGCGGTGGCCATCCGGGCCGAGGGCCGGCCACTGGACCCGCTGTTCGACGACGTGGAGGTCGCCCGGGCCGCGTTCGCCCGGCTGGCCGGAGTGCCGGTCACCCGGGTCGCGGCGGGCCCGTCGGTCTCCGCCCAGACCGGGCTGATCGCCGCCTCGCTGCCCGCGGGCGCCGAAGTCCTCACCGCCGAGGACGACTTCACGTCCGTACTCAACCCGTTCCACGCGCGCGGCGACCTCAAGGTGCGCGCGGTGCCGCTGGAACGGCTCGCCGAGTCGGTCCGCCCGGGCACCGCCCTGGTCGCGGTCAGCGCCGCCCAGTCCGCCGACGGGCGGATCGCCGGCCTGCCCGCCCTGCGCGAGGCGGCCCGCGCGCACGGTGCGCGCACCTACGTCGACTTCTCCCAGGCCGCCGGCTGGCTGCCGATGGAGGCCGACGCCCACGACTTCACCGTCTCCACCACCTTCAAGTGGCTGCTCGGCCCGCACGGGGCGGCCTTCCTCGTCGTCCCCGAGGACTTCGGCGGGCTGTCCCCGCTGCTGGCGGGCTGGGTCGCGGCCGAGGAACCCTGGAACAGCTGCTACGGCCCGGTGACCGAACTCGCCCACTCCGCACGGCGGTTCGACGTCAGCCCCGCTCTGTTCACCTACACCGGGGTGGCGCGGTCGCTCGCCCTGATCGAGGAGCTGGGCGTGGCCGCCGTACAGGCGCACGACCTGGCGCTGGCCGACCGGTTCCGCACCGGACTCGCCTCGCTCGGCCACGAACCGCTGCCCGCCCCCGGCTCGGCCATCGTCTCCGTGCCCGGACTGGGCGCGCGCCAGCCGGAGTTGAGCCGCGCGGGCATCGAGGTCTCCGACCGCGCCGGTAACCTGCGCGCCTCCTTCCACCTCTACAACACGGAAGCGGACGTGGACCGCCTGCTGGACGTGCTGTCCGGCTGACGACATGACCGGGCCGGAGCCCCCCGTCCCACACGAGGAGGCCCCGGCCCGGAGCCGTACGTCCGGCGACTACTTCACCTTCACCGGCGTGAAGTCCCGCGCCCCGATGCTGCATTCTCCGGGGGACAAGACAACCCCCGGACCCCGGCCGGTCTCCGCTCACCGGACGGGAGTGAAGTCCCTTGCTCCAATGAACGTGGGCCGTCGCACCGGAGCCGCGAACGGCTCGACCGCCTTGTTCTCCACGCTGTTGAACACGATGAAGACGTTGCTGCGCGGGAACGGCGTGATGTTGTCGCCCGAGCCGTGCATGCAGTTGCAGTCGAACCAGGTCGCCGAGCCGGCCTTACCGGTGAACAGGCGGATGCCGTGCTCGCCGGCCAGCGCGGTCAGCGCCTCGTCCGAGGGCGTGCCCGCGTCCTGCATCTGCAGCGACTTCTTGTAGTTGTCCTTGGGCGTGGCGCCGGCGCAGCCCAGGAACGTCCGGTGCGAGCCCGGCATGATCATCAGGCCGCCGTTGGTGTCGAAGTTCTCGGTCAGCGCGATCGAGACGGACACCGTGCGCATGTTCGGCAGCCCGTCCTCGGCGTGCCAGGTCTCGAAGTCCGAGTGCCAGTAGAAGCCGCTCGCGCCGAAACCGGGCTTGACGTTGATCCGGGACTGGTGGACGTACACGTCCGAGCCGAGGATCTGCCGGGCGCGCCCGACCACCCGCGGATCGCGCACGAGGTTCGCGAACGCCTCGCTGATCCTGTGCACCTCGAAGACCGAGCGGATCTCCTTCGACTTCGGCTCCACGATGGAGCGCTCGTCGGCGCGGATCGCCGGGTCGCCGACCAGCCGGTCCAGCTCGCGCTTGTAGACCTCGACCTCGTCCGGGGTGATCAGCTGGTCGACGGCGAGGAAGCCGTCACGCTCGAACCCCTGCAGGCCGGCCGCGGAGATCGGGCCCGGGGTGTCCGGGGAGCCCCAGACGACCGGGTCCTGGCGCGGGACGGACACCTCGGTGGTGCCGCGGGTCGGGTAGAGATCCTTCACGGGTGCGGTGGTCATGGGTTCTCACACCTCCTCGGGCTCGGTGAGCAGCGGGTAGACGCCGTCCTCGTCGTGGTCCTCCCGTCCGGTCACCGGCGGGTTGAACACGCAGATGCAGTGGAAGTCCTCCTTGACGCGCAGCGTGTGCCGCTCGTGCCCGTCGAGGAGGTACATGGTGCCGGGCGTGATGGTGTACGTCGTCCCGGCCTCGTGGTCGGTGAGTTCGGCCTCGCCCTTGGTGCAGACGACGGCCTCGATGTGGTTGGCGTACCACATCGACGTCTCGGTGCCGGCGTACAGGATGGTCTCGTGCAGGGAGAAGCCGACCCGCTCCTTGGCGAGGACGATCCGCTTGCTCTCCCAGGTACCGGACTTCGCCTTGACGTGCCGGTCGGTGCCTTCGATGTCCTTGAACGATCGGACGATCACGGTGGTGCTTTCCTCCTGGTCGGCTTGCGGTTCAGACGGTTTCGCGGACGGCACGGGCGAGGACGCTCAGGCCCTCGTCCAGCTCGTCGGGCGTGATGGTGAGGGCGGGCAGCAGCTTGACGACCTCCCCCTCCGGGCCGGACGTCTCGATGAGCAGCCCGAGTTCGAAGGCCCGCCGCGCGATCCGCGCCGCCCGGCCCTTGTCGCGGAACTCCATGCCCCACACCAGGCCGCGCCCGCGGTACTCCTTCACGTCGGCGAGGTTCTCCTCGGTGATGGCGATCAGCGCCTGCTCGACCTGCTCGCCGCGGGCGCAGGTCTGCTTCTCCATGGCCGAGCCGTCGGTCCAGTACGCCTCCAGGGCCGCGGTGGCGGTGACGAACGCGGGGTTGTTGCCCCGGAAGGTGCCGTTGTGCTCGCCCGGCTCCCAGACGTCCAGCTCCGGCTTGAACAGGCACAGCGACATCGGCAGCCCGTAGCCGCTGATCGACTTGGAGACGGTGACGATGTCGGGCGTGATCCCGGCCTCCTCGAACGAGAAGAAGGCACCCGTCCGCCCGCACCCCATCTGGATGTCGTCGACGATCAGCAGCATGTCCTGCCGCTCGCACAGCTCCTTCAGCGCCCGCAGCCACTCGGGCCGGGCCACGTTGATGCCGCCCTCGCCCTGCACGGTCTCCACGATCACCGCGGCGGGCTTGTTGAGCCCGGAGCCCTGGTCCTCCAGCAGCCGCTCGAACCACAGGAAGTCCGGCACCGTGCCGTCGAAGTAGTTGTCGAACGGCATCGGCGTGCCGTGCACCAGCGGGATCCCGGCGCCGGCCCGCTTGAAGGCGTTGCCGGTGACGGCGAGGGAGCCCAGGGACATCCCGTGGAAGGCGTTGGTGAACGACACGATCGCCTCGCGCCCCTTCACCTTCCGGGCCAGCTTCAGCGCCGACTCCACGGCGTTGGTGCCGGTCGGCCCCGGGAACATGACCTTGTACGGCAGGTCGCGCGGGCGCAGCACCAGATCCTGGAAGGTCTGCAGGAAGGACCGCTTGGCCGTGGTCGACATGTCCAGGCCGTGGGTCACCCCGTCCCGGGACAGATAGTCGATCAACGCCCGTTTGAGCACCGGGTTGTTGTGGCCGTAGTTGAGTGAGCCGGCGCCGGCGAAGAAGTCGAGGTAGGCATGACCGTCCTCGTCGAACATCCGGCTGCCCTGCGCGCGGTCGAAGACCGTGGGCCAGCCGCGGCAGTAGCTGCGCACCTCGGACTCGAGGGTCTCGAAGACGCTGAGGTCGGGCTGGGTGATGGTCACGGTGAATCGCTCCTCAGTGGGCGGTGGTGTCGGTCAACGGGCCGATGCGGTAGAGGACTTCGGGATCGTGCGGGCCGTCCGGGAACAGCTCGGCGGGGAACAGCACCTCGCGCTCCAGACGCGCCCCGTGCCGGGCGGCGAACGAGGTGAACAGCCGCTCGGAGGCGGTGTTGCCCGGGGTGATGGTGGTCTCCACGTCGGTGATGCCGCGCTCGGCGGCGAGCCGGGCGGTCAGCCCGTCCAGCAGCGCGGCCGCGATGCCGAGACCCCGGTGGGCGGAGTCGACGGCCACCTGCCAGACGAGCAGCGTGCGGGGGCGCTCCGGCCGCACATAGCCGGTGACGAAACCGACCGGCTCCCCGTCCGCACCGCGCGCCACCGCCGAGGTGCCGGCGAAATCCCGGCACCACAGCAGATAGCTGTACGAAGAGTTCAGGTCGAGGGTTTTCGAGTCCTTGGCGAGACGCCAGAGCGTGGCTCCGTCCGTCACCGCCGGCTGGTCGACGATCAGGTCTGCGGGTGCGGCAGTCATGCGGCACGAATTTAGCGAGGCGAATTAGGAAATGCACGGCCGCTGTCGCTGTGCCGCACAGAGGGCGCGGTGAAATGCCCTAATTGACCCGCATCAAATCGGGACAAATGTGCCGCACTGTGGAGTGTGTCACACCCTTGAAACCGTCAAAAAACCGCTAGGAAACTTCCCCGTTTAGGCTTGCAAAAAGCGGGCAGAAGAAGACGGGAAGCTACCACCGGGAGAATTGGCAGAAATTGTGAAACCAAACTGAATAATGAATTCAGGCTCCGGTGACCCCGTCGATTCGTTCACGCAGAATGTCGGCGTGCCCGTTGTGCCGGGCGTACTCCTCGATGAGGTGGACCAGCACCCAGCGCACACTGACCTCGACGCCGGTCATCGGCTCGTCCACGATCCGCCCGGTGTCCTCCAGGTCCCGCCCGGCGAGCAGCTCCCGGCCGCGCGCGACCTCCCGGCGCCACGCGCCCAGCGCCTCTTCCAGCCCCCGCCGGGGATCGAGGGCGTACCCCGTCGCCTCCTCGAACACCGGCGGCACGTCCAGACCGGCCAACACCCGCTGGAACCAGTTCCGTTCGACTTCGGCGAGATGCTGCACAAGCCCGAGCAGCGTCAGCGACGAAGGCTCGGCCGAGGCCTTCCGCACCTGCGTGTCGTCCAGCCCCCGGCACTTCAGCTCCAGCGTGGCCCGGTGAAAGTCCAGCCAGCTCTCCAGCATGGGGTGCTCGGGGCCGGTCAGGAGGGGGATGGGGCGGCCGTCGGGGAGCGTGTGGGGAGCCTGGGGTGTGTTGTGGGTCATGCGGTGAGGATGGCACGGGCCACTGACACCGGCCCCGGCACCGGCCCCGGCACCGGCACCGGCACCGGCAAAGAGGGTGCGACGGCCTCGGTCGTGTCAGCGCCCGAGCGCCGCCCCGAGCGCCGCCAGGCACCTCTGCACGGTTTCCGGCGAAGCATCCGCCCCGTAATGGTTCACCCGGATCATCTCCCCGGCCAGCGCGCCCCCACCCGCGGCCAGCGGCAGCGAGGGGTCACTCGCCAGCGCCCGGGCCACCACCTCCGACGCCACCACCCCCGACGGCACCCGGAGGGTCGTGGCCACCGGCGCCGCTTCCGCGGCCTCGTACACATAGGGCTCAAGGCCCGCGCCCAGGGCAACCGCACCGGCCCGCGCGGTGAGCGCGGCGCTGCGGTGACGGTCCATCACCGCGTCCAGCCCCACCGACTCGATCCGCTCCAGACACGCCTGAAGCGCCAGCATCTCCAGCTGCGCCGGAGCGTGCGGCAGCGCCGTGCGGCCGGCGTCGAGCCAGTGCTCCTTCCAGTCGAGCAGGGACAGGTAGGAGCGGCGCGGCGCGTAGGGGTTGGCCGCCATCCGGGCCCACGCGCGCTCGCTCACCGAGATCGCCGACACACCCGCCGGGCCGCCCATCGCCTTCTGCGCGCCGATCACGCACAGGTCCACACCCCACGCGTCCGGCAGCACCGGCTCCGCGCCCACGGAGGCGACCGCGTCCAGGTAGAACAGCGCACCCTGCTCCCGGACCGCCTCGCCGATCGCCGCGACCGGGTTGGTGTTGCCGGTCGCCGCCTCCGCGTGCACCAGCGACACGAAGTCGATCTCCGGGTGCTCGGCGAACGCCTCCCGGACCTGGTCGGCGGTCACCGCCGTGTGGAAGGGCACGGAGAGGTCGTACACCGTCGCACCCGCGTCCCGGAGCCAGTTGCCGAAGGTCTGCCCGTAGGGGCCCGTGATCACGTTCAGGGCCACCGTGCCCGGACCGGCCGCCGCGCGGATCGCGCCCTCCAGCGGCAGCAGTGCCTCGCCCTGCGTGACCAGCACGTCCTGCCGGGTGCCCAGCAGCCGCGCGACCCCGTCCTCGATGGCGGCGAAGCGCTCGGCGCTCAGCGGGGGCAGGTCCAGGAACGGGTGGGTCACGGCCGCGCTCTCTTCGTTCTCGGGGTCAAGGTCCGGGGGTAACTCCACCGATCTTAGGTCCAACGCCGTCGTAACCATCGGTTTGATTTGAGAGACTCAAACTCTTCCTTATAATCAGAACCCACGGTTCCCCCACAGAGAAGATCCCCCCATGAAAACGCTCCTCGGACGCCGGACCCGCCTCCTGGCTGCCACCACCGCGACCGCCGGGCTGGTCCTCGTCGTGGCCGGCTGCTCCTCGAACGGCGGGGGGAGCGGCGGTGCCACCGTCAAGGGGGTCCACCTCGTCAAGGCCGGTCAGCTGACCACCTGCACCCACCTGCCCTACCCGCCGTTCCAGTCGGAGATCAACGGCAAGGTGCAGGGTTTCGACGTCTCCCTCATCGACCTCGTCGCCAAGAACCTCGGCGTCAAGCAGCAGATCGTCGACACGCCGTTCGAGAACTTCAAGACCGGCGCCTTCCTGAACTCCGGCCAGTGCGACCTGGCCGCCGCCGGCATGACGATCACGCCCGAGCGCAAGAAGAACGTCGACTTCTCCGACCCGTACTTCGAGGCCACCCAGGCCGTCCTCGTCGGCAGGAACAGCGGCATCAACTCCCTCGCCGACGTCAAGGCCAAGGGTGAGAAGCTCGGCGCCCAGGCGCAGACCACCGGCGAGGACTACGTCAAGGGCAAGGGCTACGACCCGATCTCCTTCGACTCCTCCGACGCGGTCCTCAACGGCCTGCGCACCGGCCAGGTCCAGGCCGTCGTCATCGACTACCCGGTCGTCCAGGGCTGGCTGAAGGACAAGGCCAACGCGGACAAGTTCAAGGTCGTCGACAACCTCAAGACCGGCGAGCAGTACGGCTTCACGGTCAAGAAGGGCAACACGGCGCTGCGCGAGGCCATCGACAAGGCCCTGAAGGAGGCAAAGGCCGACGGCACCTACAAGAAGATCTACGAGCAGTGGATCGGCCCGTACAACGCCTCCGTGGCCTCTCCCGCCGCCTCATGACCGATACGGACGTACGACTCCAGCCGAAGAAGAAGGGGCTGACGCGACGTCAGAAGCGTCGGCTGTCGCGCGGCACCCAGTACGCCGTCTTCGTCGCCGCCGTGATCGCCATCGCGGTCTCGGCGGACTGGGGCCGGCTGCAGAACCAGTTCGCCCAGGGCGGCATCGCGAAGCAGATGTGGCCGGACGTCATCACGCTGGCGCTGAAGAACACCGTTCTGTTCACGGTGTCCGGCTTCGTCCTCGGTCTGGTGCTGGGCCTGGTCATCGCGCTGATGCGGCTGTCCTCCGTGGGGCCGTACCGCTGGGTGGCCGGCATCTACATCGAGATCTTCCGCGGCCTGCCCGCCCTGCTGATCTTCGTCTTCATCGCGGTGGCCGTCCCGCTGGCCTTCCCGGGTACGGAGATCCCCGGCGGCACCTACGGCAAGGGCGCCCTCGGCCTCGGACTCATCGGTGCCGCCTACATGGCGGAGACGTTCCGCGCCGGCATCCAGGCGGTGCCCAAGGGGCAGCTGGAGGCGGCGCGTTCGCTGGGCTTCTCGCCCGCGAAGGCCATGATCTCCATCATCATCCCGCAGGCGTTCCGGATCATCCTCCCGCCGCTCACCAACGAGCTGATCATGCTCTTCAAGGACTCCTCCCTGGTGCTGCTGCTCGGTGTGACCCTGGAGGAGCGCGAGCTGTCCAAGTTCGGCCGGGACCTGGCCAGTACGACCGCCAACTCCACGCCGATCCTGGTCGCGGGCCTGTGTTACCTGCTGGTCACCATCCCGCTCGGCTTCGTCGCCCGGCGTCTGGAGGCCAGGGCCCAGAAGGAGATCAAGTGACCCGCCCCGAGATCCGCGTCCAGGACCTGCACAAGTCCTTCGGCGACAACCAGGTGCTCAAGGGCATCGACCTGGAGATCGGCCGGGGCGAGGTCGTCTGCGTCATCGGCCCCTCCGGCTCCGGCAAGTCGACCCTCCTGCGCTGCGTGAACCTGCTGGAGGAACCCACCGAGGGCCAGGTCTTCGTCGGCGGCACCGAGCTGACGGACCCCGACGTCGACATCGACGCCGTACGCCGCCGGATCGGCATGGTCTTCCAGCAGTTCAACCTGTTCCCGCACCTCAGCGTCACCGAGAACCTCACCCTCCCGCAGCGCCGGGTGCTCGGGCGGGACAGGGCGACGGCCGCGCGGATCGCCGCCGAGAACCTGGCCCGGGTCGGCCTGGCCGAGAAGGCGGAGGCCTACCCCTCCTCCCTCTCCGGCGGCCAGCAGCAGCGCGTGGCGATCGCCCGGGCGCTGGCGATGGGCCCGGAGGTCATGCTCTTCGACGAGCCGACGTCCGCCCTCGACCCGGAACTGGTCGGCGACGTCCTCGCCGTCATGCGCATGCTCGCCCGCGAGGGCATGACCATGATGGTCGTCACCCACGAGATGACCTTCGCCCGCGAGGTCGCCGACCGGGTCGTCTTCATGGACGGCGGCGTGATCGTCGAGGACGGCAGCCCCGAGCAGGTCATCGGAGACCCGCGGCACGAGCGCACCCGCCACTTCCTCTCCCGCCTGCTCGACCCGGCGATGGCCGAGGTCGAGGAGGAGACCTCGGACCAGGTGGGCAGGCCCGGGCAGTAGCTCATTAAGGTGCAGTACATGAGCGATGGCGCCGTGCTGCACGTGAAGGGGAGGGTCCTCGTCGGACCCGAGGACGTCCGCGACGAGCTGTGGGTGGTCGGGGGCCGGGTGTCGTACGACCGCCCCGCCGGGGCCCGGGACGTCCGGACCGTCGAGGGCTGGGCGCTGCCCGGCCTGGTCGACGCGCACTGCCATGTGGGCCTCGGTGCGGAGGGCCCGGTCGACGCCGCCACCGCCGAGAAGCAGGCACTCACCGACCGGGAGGCCGGCACCCTGCTGATCCGGGACGCCGGCTCGCCCTCCGACACCCGCTGGGTCGACGACCGCGAGGACCTGCCGAAGATCATCCGGGCCGGCCGGCACATCGCCCGCACCCGCCGCTACATCCGCAACTTCGCCTGGGAGGTCGAGCCGGACGACCTGGTCGCGTACGTCGCCCAGGAGGCCCGGCGCGGCGACGGCTGGGTCAAGCTGGTCGGCGACTGGATCGACCGCGACCTCGGCGACCTCGCCCCCTGCTGGCCGCGCGGGGCGGTGGAGGCGGCCATCGCCGAGGCCCACCGGCTCGGCGCCCGCGTCACCGCGCACTGCTTCGCCGGGAGCTCCCTGCGCGACCTGGTCGAGTCGGGCATCGACTGCATCGAGCACGCGACCGGCCTGACCGACGACCTGATCCCGCTGTTCGCCGAGCGCGGGGTCGCGATCGTCCCCACCCTCGTCAACATCGCCACCTTCCCGCGGCTCGCGGCCGGCGGCGACACCAGGTTCCCGCGCTGGTCCGCGCACATGCGCCGACTGCACGAGCGCCGCTACGACACCGTGCGCGGCGCCTACGACGCCGGCATCCCGGTGTTCGTCGGCACGGACGCCGGCGGCTCGCTGGCCCACGGCCTGGTCGCGGAGGAGGTCGCCGAGCTGGTCACCGCGGGCATCCCGCCGGTCCAGGCCCTGTCCGCGACCAGCTGGGGCGCCCGCGCCTGGCTCGGCCGCCCCGGCCTGGAGGAGGGCGCGCCGGCCGACCTGGTGGTCTACGAGAGCGACCCGCGCGCGGACGTACGGGTGCTGGCGGCGCCGCGCCGGGTGGTGCTGAACGGGATCGTGCTCGAGTAGCCGCACCGGGGCGTACGGGAACGACTGTGCCCGGTGATTCGAATCGGCGTGCGTCATATCCACGTTTGAGTGAAGTGACCCGGGATCGCTGACCGTTCACCCGCAGTGTGTACAAGGTTGACGGGTCCCAAGCATGTTCCCACTGGGGGTCCCACCACCTTGAACAGCAACGACTTCCGTATGCCCGCACGCCGTCTCGCCACCGTGGCGACGGTCACCGCCCTGGCCGCCGGTCCCGCGGTCCTGGGCGCGGGCGCCGCGCACGCGACCACCGACCACGGTCGCGCCTCCGCCGTCGTCCTGCGCACCGGGCTCGACGTGTCCCTGCTCGACAAGACCGTCGACGTCCCGCTCGCGGTCTCCCTCAACGAGGTCCGGGCGCCGCAGAGCGCCGACAGGACCGCGCTGTCCGCCCGGCTCGACGGTGTGGCCGGCGGCAAGCCGTTCACGGTGCTCGGCGCGGACGTCGCCTCGGCGAGGGCCACCGTGACCGCCGAGCGCGCCGAGGGCTCGGTCCGGCTCGTCCACGCCAGGCTGCACGTCCCCGGCCTGCCCCTGCTGTCCCTGATCGAGGTCGGCGCGGTCACCGCCAGGGCGACCTGCGAGGTCGGCAAGGCACCGGCCGCCGACGCGAACGTCCTCGGCGCCGTCACCGTCCTCGGCAAGCGCGTCACCCTCACCGCCGGCGGCCCGACCGAGGTCAGGGTGCCCGGCGTCGGCGAGGTCCGCCTCGACCTCGCCCGGCGCAGCACCACGACCCGCACGGCCGCCGCCACCGCCCTCGAACTCAGGGTCTCCGTCAACCCGTTGAAGCTCAACGTCGCCGACGTCGAGGGCACCGTCAGCCTGGCCAAAGCGACCTGCGAGTCCCCGACGGCCCCGCCCACCGGGCACCCGGTCCCGAGCCACGACCCGGCCGCCGACGTGAAGCCCCAGGGAGCCAGACAGGACCTCGCGGAGACCGGCGGCGGCTCCGCGACCCCGTACATCGCGGGCGGCGCGCTGGCACTGGTGCTGGTCGGCGCGGGAGCGGTGACGGTGGCCCGGCGCCGCAGGAGCTGACGCGACGTCCCTGTGCCGCTCCCCGCTCGGCCGTCACGCCGGGCAGGGAGCGGAGCCCCCTGGCGGGGTCCGGCTACGGAAGCGCCGCCGACAGTGCCTTCAGGAAGCCGTTCACGGTCACCCGGTCCCGCACGGCCACCCGCAGCCACTCCTCCCCGAGCCCCGGAAACGTGTCCCCCCGCCGCACCGCATGGCCAAGCTCACGCAGCCGGTGCCGTACCACCGCAGCGCCCGGCACACGGACCAGCAGGAACGGCCCTTCCGCAGGCTGCACCACCCGCACACCCCGGTCGGCGAACGCCGTCAGCCCCGCCACCAGGTGCGCCCGGTCCGCCGCGATGCGATGCGCCGCGTGCCCCGCCTCCGCCAGTGCCCGCGGCGCGACACACGCCTCGGCCGCGGCCAGCGCCGGCGTCGACACCGGCCACAACGGCTGAGCCCGCTCCAGCTCGGCGACGATCTCCGCGGGAGCCAGCACATACCCGATGCGCAGCCCGGCCAGCCCCCACGTCTTGGTGAGGCTGCGCAGCACGACCAGCCCCGGCACATCGGTCCGCCCGGCCAGCGTCTCCCGCTCGCCCGGCACCGCGTCCATGAACGCCTCGTCCACCACCAGCACCCGCCCCGGCCGGGCGAGTCGGGCGATCGCCTCCGCCGGATGCAGCACGGACGTCGGATTGGTCGGATTCCCGATCACCACGAGATCGGCATCCTCCGGCACCGCCGCCGGATCCAGCCGGAACCCGTCCTCCTCCCGCAGCAGCACCCGCTCCACGGTGTGCCCCGCGTCCCTGAGCGCCGCCTCCGGCTCGGTGAACTGCGGGTGCACGACGACCGGTTGCCGTACCTTCAGCGCGCGGGCGAGCAGCACGAACGCCTCCGCCGCGCCCGCCGTCAGCAGCACCCGTTCCACCGGCAGCCCGTGCCGCGCCGCCACCGCCGCGCGCGCGGCCCGCCCGTCCGGGTAGGCCGCGAGGGACGCCAGCGAGCCCGCGATCTCCTCCCGCAGCCACGCAGGGGGCGTGTCCGCGCGGACGTTGACGGCGAGGTCGACCAGCGCGGCCCCGTCGTCCCGCACCTCGGCGTCCCCGTGATGACGCAGATCCGGTCCCGTGCCCTCAGTGCGCATGGCTGTGCGAGTGCCCCCCGTGATGGTGATGCCCGTGCCCGTCGTGGCCGTCGTCGTCCGGGTGGTAGTGCGGCTGCTGCGGCAGCCCCACCTTGTCCTCGAAGCCCGGCAGCGCGATCCGGTACACGCACGAGTCGCAGTTCATGCGCAGGTCGCCCTTGACGGCCTCCTCGTACCGCTCCGTCACCAGGTCCAGCAGCTCCGGCTCGGGCCCGATGACATCGGCCGACCGCACCTCGATCTCCGGGTGCGCGGCCGCCCATCCCTCGGTCTGCTGCCGCACCCGGTCCGGCAGGATCCCGGTGAACAGGAAGTAGGGGAGTACGACGATCCGCCGCGCCCCCAGCGCCGCGCACCGGTCCAGCCCGCTCGGCACGTCCGGCGCCGCCAGCGACACGAACGCCGTCTCCACCCCGGCGTACCCGCGGCCCTCCCACAGCAGCCGCGCCGCCTTGTGCACCTCGGCGTTGGCGTCGGGGTCGGTGGAGCCGCGGCCCACCAGCAGCACGGTCACATCGGCCCGGTCCCCGGTGCTCCGCCCGGAGGAACCCAGCGCCTCGTCCAGCCGCCGCTCCAGCACGCTCAGCAGCGCCGGGTGCGGGCCCAGCGGACGGCCGTAGGTGTACGAGATGCCCGGGTGCCGTTCCTTCTCGCGGGCCAGTGCGGCCGGGATGTCACCCTTGGCGTGCCCGGCGGACACCAGCATCAGCGGCACGGTGGCGAACCGCCGTACCCCCCGCGCCACCAGTGCGGCGACGGCCTCGCCCAGCGGCGGCGCGGACAGCTCGATGAAGCCGCCCGCGACCGGCATGTCGGAGCGGAGCTGCAGCTGCCGCACGAAGTCGCGGAACGCCTCGGCGCCGGCGTCGTCACGGGTGCCGTGTCCGGCGATGAGCAGGGCGGGCGGGGTGGTCACGAGGTCTCCTCAGACGAAACGGGGTGGTACAGCAGGGCGTTGAGCGCGGCGGCGGCGACCGCCGAGCCGCCCTTCTCGGACACGTTGCTCACGGCGGGCAGCCCGCTCTCCCGCAGCGCGGCCTTGGACTCGGCGGCGCCGACGAAACCCACGGGCAGGCCGATGACGAGCGCGGGGGAGGCGTCCAGGGCGAGCAGCTCCTCCAGGGCGGTCGGCGCACAGCCGATCACCCACAGGGCGCCGGGCCCGACCTGCTCGTAGGCGAGCCGGATCGCATGGGCCGAACGGGTCAGTCCCGGGCCGGACTCGGCGTCCTTGAGCCGGCAGACCGTCTCCCGGCGGGTGATGCCGGCCGCGACCATCTCCACGTCCACGACGACCGGCGCCCCGGCGTGCAGCGTGGCATGCGCCGTCACCAGGTCGCCTTCGTCCATGACGAGATCGGTCGCGTACTCCGGGTCGGCGGCGGAGTGGACGACCCGCTCCACCACCGCCCGGGTCAGCGGCGGGAAGTGCGAGGTGTCCAGGCGGGCGCGCAGCCGCCGGAAGGACTCCTGCTCGATCGGATGGACCACACGGGCCATGGGGTTCACCGGGCGCCCTCCTGGGTGCGTTCCTGCCAGCGGTAGCCGCGCGGGGTCACCATGCGCCCGGCGATGATCCGGGTCGCGGTGTTGCCCACCGTCACGACCGTCATCATGTCGACCGTCGCCGGGTCCAGTTCGGCGAGGGTCGTGACCCGGCTGGACTCGTCCGGCCGGGACGCGTTGCGGACGACCCCCACCGGCGTCGCCGGCTCCCGGTGCCCGGCGAGGATCGCGAGCGCCTTCGGCAGCTGCCAGTCGCGGCCCCGGGAGCGCGGGTTGTAGAAGGTCACCACGATGTCCGCCTCGGCCGCCGCCCGCACCCGCCGCTCGATGACCTCCCACGGCGTGTGCAGGTCGGACAGGCTGATGGACACGTGGTCGTGGCCCAGCGGCGCGCCCAGGACCGCCCCGGCGGCCAGCGCGGCCGTCACCCCGGGCACCCCGACCACGTCGATGTCGTCGGAGGCCTCCGCGAGCGCCGGGGACGCCATGGCGTACACCCCCGCGTCCCCGCTGCCGATCAGCGCCACCGCATGTCCGCGCCGGGCCTCTTCGACCGCCGTGCGCGCCCGCTCCTCCTCGGCGCCGAGCCCCGACTCCAGCACCCGGGTGCCGGGCCGCAGCAGATCGCGGATCTGGTCCACGTACTGGTCCAGTCCGACCACGACCGAGGCCCGGCGCAGCTCCGCCGCCGCGCGCGGGGTCAGCAGGTCCCGGGCGCCGGGTCCGAGCCCGACCACCGCGAGCCGCCCGCGCCCCGGACGCCGTACGACGGCACAGGTCGCCATCGCGGGCTGCCCGTCGGCCCGCACGGACTTCCGCTTGGGCACGAGGAGTTCACCACCGCGCACCAGAGCCGCCGCCTCGGCGACCGACGGGGTGCCGACGGCGGCGAGGGGCGCGTCCGAGGGATGGGGCACCTCGACGGCGGCCAGCTCCTCGGCGGAGTACGTCACCAGCGGCACCCCCAGCCGCTCGGCGGCGGTAACGATGCCCGGCTCCTCCGACTTGGCGTCCATGGTGGCGAGTTCGGCGACGGACCTCGGGGACAGCCCCGCCTCCCGCAGCGCCCCCTCGACCAGCCCGAGGACCTCCTCCACCGGCACGCCCCTGGACGCGCCGACCCCGACCACCAGCGACGGCGGCCTCAGCAGCACCTCGCGCTCGCCGGGTGCGACGTCCCGGTCGGTCAGCCGGATCGTGTACGTGCCCCGCGGCGAGGTCGGCAGCGGCGGCAGCGGCCACGCCGACTCGGCCTCCAGCGCGACCGGTTCACCGTCCAGCAGGGCGCGCGACACGGTCGCGACCGAGCCCTCGTACGGCAGCCCCAGCGTGTCGAGGCCGGCCAGCCCGACCGAGTCCGTCGCGGTCGTCACCACCGGCTCGGCGCCCAGCAACTCACCGGCCTCCCGGGCGAGTTCGTTGGCGCCGCCGCCGTGCCCGCCGAGCAGCGACACCGCGAACCGGCCGCCCTCGTCCACGCACACCACACCGGGGTCGGCCGTCTTGTCGCCGAGCAGCGGGGCGAGCAGCCGTACCACCGCGCCCGTCGCCAGGAAGCACACCAGCTGCTCGCACTCGGCGAACGCGGCTCGGACCGCCTCCCCGACGGGCCCCTCGTACACCCGCGTACGGCCCGGCCAGGCCGCGGCCAGCCGGTCGCGCGCCGCCGCCCCCGCCGCGGTGGCGGAAATCAGGCCGATCACTCGAGAACTCCTTCACTAGGCACCGGGGTTCCGGTATTTCTTCCGCCCCAGAGCAGGAACACAGGATTGGTCGCCGCGAGCCGGGTCACGTCCCCGGGCAGCGGCGCCAGGCGCGAGGACTGCAGCAGCACCCCGTCGCAGGTGAACCCGGCGGCCGTGAGCGCCTCGCGCGCCGCCGGCACCCGGTCGAGGGCGGCCATGGCGACGACGACCGTACGCCGGGCCCGCCGGGCGCACGCGGTGACGACGGCGGGCAGTTCGCGCCCCCCGCCGCCGACGAACACGGCGTCGGGATCGTCGGCGAGCCCGGCCAGCACGTCCGGTGCCGAGCCGTGCACCACGTCCACGTCGACGCCGTGGGCGTGCGCGTTGGCGCGGATCCGCTCCACCCCGTCCGCCGCCTTCTCCACGGCGACCACGGCTGCGCCGAGCCGCGCGCACTCCACCGCCACCGAGCCCGAGCCGGCGCCCACGTCCCACACCAGGTCGCCCAGGCGCGGCCCCAGCCGGGCCAGCGCCAGCGCCCGCACCTCGAACTTGGTGATCATCGAGTCGCGGTGGGCGAACCCGTCCTCGGCCAGGGCCCACCGCGCAGGCCGCGCGGGAACCCCGGCGACCGTACGCACCGGTCCCAGCGCCCGCGTCTCGTCCAGACACAGCACCACGCTCACCGCCGTGCCCCAGTCCCGGGCGGCGGCCTCGGCGGGCGTGACCCGCTCGACCCGCTCGTCCGCGGAGCCGAGGGCGGAGGCGACGACCAGGACACGCCCCGGCTTCCGCGGCTCGTGCAGCAGCGCGGCCCCCAGTTCCGCCGGACCCGCGCCCGGCCCCGTCAGCACCGCCACCTTCGGCCGCGCCCGGCACACGTTGACCGCCGTGCGCAGCTCCCGGCCGTGCGCGCTGACGACCACGGCGTCGTCCCACGGCAGCCCCACCCGCGCGAACGCGGCCGCGACGGAGGAGACCCCGGGCCGCACATCCAGCAGCCGTGACCCGAACCGCTCGGCCAGCACCCGCACGATCCCGAAGAACCCGGGGTCGCCGGAGGCCAGCACCACCACCGGGAGCTCTTTGCCGACATACCCGGCGATCGTGTCCAGGGCGGGCGCCAGCGGTCCGAGCACGACCCGCTCGGCGCCCTCGGGCAGCCGTACCGCGTCCAGGTGCCGGCGCCCGCCGACCACCAGCGCGGCGCCGGCGACGACGTCCTCGGCGACCGGCGCGCCCGCGCCCGTCCCCGTGCCGACGACCGTGATCAACTCTTCGCCCTCTGCTCGCGCAGGGCTCGCCGGGCCTCCGGGTCGGCCTTGCGGTAGCCGTGGAAGTGCCCCGGGTGGTACAGGTGCGAGCGGGTGCCGTGCGCGTCCAGCGCCGGGCCGACCAGGAAGAGCGTGTGCTTCCAGAGTCTGTGCTCCTTGACCGTCTCCTCCAGCGTGCCGACCGTGCACTTCACGACCAGCTCCTCGGGCCAGGTCGCCTGGTGGGCGACGATCACCGGGGTGTCCGTCGGGTAGCCGCCCTCCAGCAGCTCGCGCACCAGCTGCCCGCTGCGGGCGGCGGAGAGGAAGATCGCCATCGTCGTACCGTGGCGGGCGAACTCCCGTACCTCTTCCCCGGGCGGCATCGGCGTCTTGCCGCCGCCCAGCCGGGTGAGGACGACGGACTGCGCCACCTCGGGAATGGTCAGCTCGCGCTGCGCCAGAGCGGCGACGGCGGAGAAGGACGACACGCCCGGTACGACCTCCGTGGCGATCCCGATCTGCGCGCACCGGTCCAGCTGCTCCTGCGTGCCGCCCCACAGGGCCGGGTCGCCGGAGTGGATCCGCGCGACCTTCAGCCCCTCGGCGTGGGCGCGCCGGTAGACGGCGACGACCTCCTCCAGGGGCATGGTCGCCGAGTCCAGGATCTCCGCGTCCTCGCGCGCGTGCTCGAGGACCTCCGCCTGGACCAGGCTCGCCGCCCAGATCACCACGTCCGCCTCCGCGATGGCGCGCGCGGCGCGCAACGTCAGCAGATCGGCGGCGCCGGGGCCGGCACCGACGAACGTCACCTTGCCGGTGGGGGCATCGGCCATGGGAAGGGTCCTCTCGTACGGGAAACACACATCAAAAGCGGGTGAAATGTCAGGGTCCGGCGGGGTGTGATCGGCGCCGGATGTGCGCGAAGGCGCCTCCATCGGATAGCAAGGCCCTATGGCGGTCTTCGTCGCGCTCGGCGCGTTCCTGATGACGCTGGCCGGCGGCTGGACGGCACAGCGCGTGACCGACCGGCGTCATCTCGTCCTGGGACTCGCCGGCGGCCTGATGCTGGGCGTGGTCGGCCTGGACCTGCTGCCGGAGGCGCTGCACGCCGCCGGCCGCGAGATCTTCGGCGTACCCGCCGCCCTGCTGCTGTTCGTGGCCGGCTTTCTCCTGGCCCATCTGGTGGAGCGCACCCTGGCCGCCCGCCAGGCCGCGCACGGCGGCGCCGAGGGACACAACCACCGGGCGCCCGAGGTGGGCCTCGTGGCGGCCGCCGCGATGGTGGGCCACAGCGCGATGGACGGCGTGGCGATCGGCGCGGCCTTCCAGGTCGGCGGCGGCATGGGCGCGGCCGTCGCGCTCGCCGTGATCGCGCACGACTTCGCCGACGGCTTCAACACCTTCACCATCACGAGCCTGTACGGCAACGCCCGCCGCCGGGCGATCGCCATGCTGGTGGCCGACGCCTGCGCACCCGTGCTGGGCGCGCTGTCGACCGCTTTCCTCCACATCCCCGAGACGGTGCTCGGCGGCTACCTGGGCCTCTTCGGCGGCGTCCTGCTCTATCTCGCCGCCGCCGAGATCCTGCCCGAGGCCCACCACGAGCACCCCGCGCGCTCCACCCTGCTGTGCACGGTGGCGGGCGCGGCGTTCGTCTGGCTGGTGGTGGGTCTGTCCGGCGGCTGAACGGACCGGTGGCCGGCGGCCGGTGTCACCGGCGGCCGCCCCGGCCGGCCGCCCCGGCCACCCCGGTCGCCTCACAGCTTCCCGCCCCGTCCGCCGTCCCGCCGCGGGGGCGCGATCAGCGTGGACAGGTACGGCAACGGCGTCCCGTCCAGCTCGGCGGCCGGCCGTACGGACTCCTCCGGCAGCCCCAGCGCCGATCCCCACACCGCGTCCGCCAGCCGCCCGTTCTCCTGCAGCGCCTCGGCGACCTCGGCGGCCTGCCGCCCGAACTTGTACGCGACGACGGTCCCGGGCCCGGCCAGCGCCTCCTTGAGCACGGCGGACCCGGCCGTCACCGGCACCAGCGTCAGCGGCTCGGTCCCCTCGGTCAGCACGGCACCGGACCGGGCCGCCAGATCCTGCATGGCGGTGATCCCGGGCACGGTCTCCACGACGACACCCGGCACGAGCCCGGCGATCGTCTGCGCGAGATAGGTGAACGTCGAGTACACGTTGGGATCGCCGATGGTGGCGAAGGCGACGGACGCGTGCCGCCTCAGCAGCTCGGCGACCCGCTCGCCCGCCGCGTCCCAGGCAGCCTCCCGGCGCGCCCGGTCGGTCCGCTCGTTCAGCGCGAACACCACCCGGACGACCTTGTCCTCGGGCACGTAGTGCAACACGGTCGCCTCGGCCCGCCCCCGCTCACCGCCATCTGTTCCATCGGATGAAGCCATCACGGGTACGACGACCACCTCGGCGGCCCGCAGCGCGTTGACCCCCTTGACGGTCACCAGCTCCGGATCACCGGGACCGACCCCGACCCCGACCAGCCTGCTGCTCATGACGTCCGGCACCTCTCCACGAACCGACGGGCGACACCGGGCCGGGACGCCCAGTGCGTGTGCAGATAACTCGCGTGCACGCCGTGCTGCACGAAACCTTCGACCCGCCGGACGGGCGTCCGCACGCCCCACGCGGGGGCGGCCCCGGCGCCGGGCTCGACGACGGTCCGGTGGAACTCGTGCCCCCGCATCCGCGTCCCCGCGGCGGCCAGCACACTGTCCCCGACGGCCACGGCGTCCCGGTAGCCCAGGGTGAGCCGTTCCGTCATCCGCGCGGTGGCGTCCAGCACCCCGCACATCGGCTGCCCGTCCAGCTCCCGGCACAGGTACAGCAGTCCGGCACATTCGGCGGCCACCGGGGCACCGCTCAGCGCCAGCCCGGCGACGGCCTTGCGCAGCGGCTCGTTGGCGGACAGTTCGGCGGCGTACACCTCGGGGAAGCCGCCGCCGATGACCAACCCTGCGGTGCTGTCCGGGAGTTGCTCGTCCCGGAGCGGATCGAAGGTGACGACCTCGGCACCGGCGGCGGTGAGCAGCTCGGTGTGCTCGGCGTAGGAGAAGGTGAAGGCGGACCCACCGGCCACGGCAACCACCGCACGCCTCTTCGTCGTGGTGGCGGGCGGTTCCCAAGGAGCACAGGACAACGCTCCCGCACTCCGAGCCAGTCCGAGCAGAGCTTCGAGATCACACCCCTGTTCGACCTGCGCGGCCATCGCCGCCACCGCGGTCACGGCATCGGTCCGTCGTTCGGCAACCGGCACCAACCCGAGATGCCGCGACGGCGTGTCCACCTGAGGAACCCGCCGCAGCACACCCAGCACAGGCACCCCTGCCTGATCCAGCGCCTCCCGCAGCAGCTCCTCATGCCGGTCGGAGCCCACCTTGTTCAGGATCACGCCCCCGACCCGCACCTCCGGATCCCAGGAGGCGAAGCCGTGCACCAGCGCCGCCACCGACCGCGACTGCGACGACGCGTCGACGACCAGCACCACCGGCGCCCTGAGCAGCTTGGCGACGTGCGCGGTGGACGCGAGTTCACCCTCGCCCGCCGCCCCGTCGTACAGCCCCATCACCCCCTCGACCACGGCGAGGTCACACCCCCGCGCCCCGTGCAGGAACAGCGGAGCGACCAGCTCCGGCCCGCACAGGTACGCGTCCAGGTTGCGCCCCACCCGCCCGGTGGCGAGCGTGTGGTACCCGGGGTCGATGTAGTCCGGCCCGGCCTTGTGCGGGGACACGGCGAGCCCCCGCGCGGCGAACGCGGCCATCAGCCCCGTGGCGACGGTGGTCTTGCCGCTGCCCGAGGAGGGCGCGGCGATGACCAGCCGAGGCACCGACGACGTCACCACTCGATGCCCTTCTGGCCCTTCTGGCCGACGTCCATCGGGTGCTTGACCTTGGACATGTCGGTGACGAGGTCGGCGAAGTCCACCAGCTTCTCCGGCGCGTTCCGCCCGGTGATCACCACATGCTGCGTACCGGGCCGGTCGCGCAGCACGTCCACGACCTCGTCGGTGTCCACCCACCCCCAGTGCATGGGGTAGGCGAACTCGTCCAGCACGTACAGCCGGTAGGTCTCGGCGGCCAGGTCCCGCTTGACCTGCTCCCAGCCCTCCCGGGCCTTCTCCTCGTTGGTCGCGTTGTCACCCTGGATGTCCCGCTGGACCCACGACCAGCCCTCGCCCATCTTGTGCCAGTCGACGGTGCCGCCCTCGCCGGAGGCGCCGAGCACCCGCAGGGCGTTCTCCTCGCCGACCTTCCACTTCGCCGACTTGACGAACTGGAACACCCCGATCGGCCACCCCTGGTTCCAGGCGCGCAGCGCGAGCCCGAACGCGGCGGTGGACTTGCCCTTGCCGACGCCCGTGTGCACGACGACCAGCGGCCGGTTGCGGCGCTGACGGGTCGTCAGGCCGTCGTCCGGTACGACACTCGGCTGTCCCTGCGGCATCAAGCGGCCCTCCTCTGTACGTCCTTCACCAGCCCGGCGATCGAGTCCGCCCGCAACTCGTCGAGCGTCACCGCCGTACCGCCGAGCTCACCCGCGAGCTGCCCGGCGAGCCCGAGCCGCACCGGCCCCGACTCGCAGTCCACGACCACCGAGGCGACCGACTCGGCCGCGAACAACCGGGCCGCACGCCCCGCCAGCGCGACCGGCTCGGGGCCACCCGTGGCCCGCCCATCCGTCACGACGACCATCAGCGCCCGGCGCGCCGGATCCCGCAGCCGCTCCACGCGCAGCACCTCGTGCGCCCTGAGCAGCCCGGCCGCGAGCGGCGTACGGCCACCGGTCGGCAGCGACTCCAGCCGGACCGCCGCCGCGTCCACGGAGGAGGTCGGCGGCAGCGCGACCTCCGCGGCCGCCCCCCGGAAGGTCACCAGGCCCACCTTGTCCCGGCGCTGGTAGGCGTCCAGCAGCAGCGACAGCACGGCACCCTTCACCGCGCCCATCCGCTGCCGCGCCGCCATGGACCCGGAGGCGTCCACGACGAACAGCACGAGGTTGCCCTCGCGTCCCTCCCGGGTCGCCTGGCGCAGATCGTCCCGGCGGATCACCAGTCCCGGCCCGGACCGGCCGCGCGCCCGCTGGTGCGGGGCCGCGGCCTGCACGGTGGCGGCCAGGTGCAGCTTGGTCAGCGCGCCCCGGGGCCGGCGGGCCCCGGTCGTCCGCCCGTGCTCGGTGCGCGCCCGCGACCGGCGGCCTGCGGCGCCCTCCCCGATCCCGGGCACGCTCAGCACCTTGGTCCGGAACGGCTCGGCGGCCCGTACGGCCGACTGCTCCCGTGCGCCGGACGCCTGCGGTTCCCCGCCCTCACCGGCCTCGGGTCGCGTGGCGGTGTCCCCGTCGCCCTGCGGGCCGCTGTCGGGAGCGGGCTGCCCACCGCCGCCACCGGGACCGTCGGGATCGGGATCCTCGTCGCCCTCGGAGTCGTCCCCCGAGAACTGCTCCAACGTCTCGTCCAGCTTGTCCTCGTCCAGACCAGGCGCGTCGAAGGGGTTACGGCGCCTGCGGTGCGGCAGCGCCAGCAGCGCCGCCTGCCGCACGTCCTCGGCGAGGACGTCGGTCCGCCCGGCCCACGCGGCCAGCGCGGTCGCCGTACGCGCCATCACGATGTCGGCGCGCATGCCGTCCACCTCGAAGGCCGCGCAGGTCGCCGCGATCTGCCGCAGCGCGCCGTCGCCGAGCCGCACCCGCGGCAGCAACTCGCGTGCGGCCACGATCCGTTGCCGTACGGCGGACTCCTCCTCGGCCCACCGCGTGGCGAAGCCCGAGGGATCGTCGTCGTACGCCAGCCGGCGCCGCACCACCTCGACCCGCTGCTCGGGCTCGCGCGAGGCCGCGACCTCCACGGTCAGCCCGAACCGGTCCAGCAGCTGGGGCCGCAGCTCGCCCTCCTCGGGGTTCATCGTGCCGACGAGCAGGAACCGCGCCGCGTGCCGCACGGAGACGCCCTCGCGCTCCACGTACGAGGCACCCATCGCCGCCGCGTCCAGCAGCAGGTCGACCAGGTGGTCGTGGAGCAGGTTGACCTCGTCGACGTACAGGATCCCGCGGTGGGCGTCGGCCAGCAGGCCCGGCTCGAACGCCTTCACGCCCTCGGCAAGCGCCCGCTCGATGTCCAGGGCGCCGACCAGCCGGTCCTCGGAGGCGCCGACCGGCAGCTCGACCATCCGCGCGGGCCGCCGCGCGCCCGGCCCCGGCTCGTGGGGGCCGTCGGGGCAGGACGGGTCCGGTGCCGCCGGGTCGCACGAGAAACGGCAGCCGGGCACGACGGCGACCTCCGGCAGCAGTGCCGACAGGGCGCGCACCGCCGTCGACTTGGCCGTGCCCTTCTCGCCGCGCACCAGCACACCGCCGACCGCCGGGGACACGGCGTTCAGCAGCAGCGCCAGCCGCAGGTCGTCCTGGCCCACGACGGCCGTGAAAGGGAAGGGGGTTGTCACTGGTCGTCGCCCTCCAAGTCGCCTTCCAGCTCCAGGTAGGTGGCGCGCAGCCGCTCCAGCGTCTCCGCGTCCGGCTCCGCCCACAGGCCACGGTCCGCCGCCTCCAGCAGCCGCTCGGTGATGCCGCGCAGCGCCCACGGGTTGGACTTCTTCATGAAGTCCCGGTTCTCCGGGTCGAAGACGTACTCCGCGCTGAGCTTCTCGTACATCCAGTCGTCGACCACGCCCGCGGTGGCGTCGTAGCCGAACAGGTAGTCCACGGTCGCCGCCATCTCGAAGGCGCCCTTGTAGCCGTGCCGTCGCATGGCCGCCATCCAGCGCGGGTTGACCACGCGGGCCCGGAAGACGCGGTGCGTCTCCTCACCGAGCGTGCGGGTCCGCACCTGGTCCGGTACGGCCGAATCGCCCACGTACGCCTCGGGGTTGGCGCCGGTCAGATGCCGGACCATGGCGACCATGCCGCCGTGGTACTGGAAGTAGTCGTCGGCGTCGACCAGGTCGTGCTCGCGGGTGTCGACGTTCTTCGCGGCGACCGCGATCCGCTTGAACGCCGTCTCCATGTCCCCGCGCGCCGCCCGTCCGTCGAGCCCGCGCCCGTAGGCGTAACCGCCCCAGACGGCGTACACCTCGGCGAGGTCGGCGTCGGAGCGCCAGTTGCGGGCGTCGATCAGCGGCAGCAGACCGGCGCCGTAGGCGCCCGGCTTGGAGCCGAAGATCCGGGCCGTCGCCCGCCGCCGGTCACCGTGCCCGGCGGTGTCCTCGTCGGCGTGGGCCTTCACGAAGTTGCTCTCGGCGGGTTCGTCCAGCTCGGCGACGGCCCGTACGGCGTCGTCGATCAGGCCGACGACGTGCGGGAACGCGTCCCGGAAGAACCCGGAGATACGGACCGTGACGTCGATGCGCGGCCGGCCCAGCTCCTGAAGCGCGACCACCTCGAAGCCCGTGACCCGGCGCGAGGCGTCGTCCCACACCGGACGGCAGCCAAGCAGAGCCAGGATCTCGGCGATGTCGTCGCCCTGGGTGCGCATCGCGGACGTGCCCCAGACGGTCAGGCCCACGGACTGCGGGTACTCGCCCGTGTCCTGCAGATACCTCTGCACCAGGGAGTCCGCGAGCGACTGGCCGACCTCCCAGCTCAGCCGCGACGGGATGGCCTTGGGGTCCACCGAGTAGAAGTTCCGGCCGGTCGGCAGCACGTTGACCAGACCGCGGGTCGGGGAGCCGGAGGGGCCCGCCGGGACGTAACCGCCGTCCAGCGCCCGCAGGATGTGCCCGATCTCGTCGGTGGTGCGGGCGAGCCGCGGCACGACCTCGGCGCACGCGAACTCCAGCACCGCGGCGGCGTCGGCGAGCTGGGTGCCGAGTGCATCACCGAGGATCGCCGGTACGGCCGTGCGGTCCCAGGCCCGCTCCTCCATGCCCTCCGCGATCCGCCGGCACAGCTGCTCCAGCAGGTCGATCGCGTCGGAGGCGGTCCGAGCCGGGCCCTCCACCAGGTCCGTGAGCTCCACCGGCACCTTCACCGGAGTACCGGGCTCGCCCAGCAACTCCTTCTCGTCCAGACCGAAGTGGGCGGCGAGGCAGGACCGCAGCCCGGGCAGGGCGTTCGCCCGGCCGCCCCACACCTGGGACGCCCGCAGCACGGCCAGCACCAGGTTCACGCGGGGCTCGCCGACCGGGCCGCCGCCCAGGATGTGCAGGCCGTCGCGGATCTGCACGTCCTTGATCTCGCACAGGTAGCCGTCGATGTGCATGACGAACTCGTCGAACGCCTCGTCGTCCGGCTGCTCGTCCACATGCAGGTCGTGGTGCAGCTCGGCCGCCTTGACCAGCGTCCAGATCTGGGCGCGGACCGCCGGGGCCTTCGCCGGGTCCAGGTCGGAGACCAGCGCGTACTCGTCGAGCAGCTGTTCCAGCTTGGCCAGGTCGCCGTAGGTGTCGGCGCGCGCCATCGGCGGCACCAGGTGGTCGACCACCGTGGCGTGCCCGCGCCGCTTGGCCTGGGTGCCCTCGCCGGGGTCGTTGACGATGAACGGGTAGATCAGCGGCAGGTCGCCCAGGACCGCGTCCGGCGCACACCCGGCGCTGAGCCCCAGCCCCTTGCCCGGCAGCCACTCCATCGTGCCGTGCTTGCCCATGTGCACGATCGCGTCCGCGCCGAAGCTGTGGTCGAGCCACCTGTAGGCCGCCATGTAGTGGTGCGAGGGCGGCATGTCGGGGTCGTGGTAGATCGCGATCGGGTTCTCGCCGAATCCGCGCGGCGGCTGGATCATCACCACGACGTTCCCGAACTGGAGCGATGCCAGCACGATGTCGTCGCCGTCGACGTACAGGCCGCCCGGCGGCTCGCCCCAGGCCTCCACCATGGCTTCCCTGAGGTCCGGGTCCAGTTTCTCGAACCAGGCCCGGTAGTCGGCCAGCGGCACCCGCGCGGGCGCCGCCGCCAGCTGGTCCTCGGTGAGCCATTCGACGTCGTGGCCGCCGGCCTCGATGAGCCGGTGGATCAACTCGTCGCCGCCGGAGGGGTATTCGGTGAGGCCGTAGCCGGCTTCCCGGAGGGCGTCCAGGACCCGGACCGCCGACGCGGGCGTGTCCAGGCCGACCGCGTTGCCGACCCGGGAGTGCTTGGTCGGGTAGGCGGTGAAGACCAGCGCGATCTTCTTCTCCGCGTTCGGCTTGTGCTTCAACCGCGCGTGCCGCAGGGCGATTCCGGCCACCCGCACGGCCCGCTCCGGGTCGGCGACGTACACCGGGACCTCGTCCGGACCCTGCTCCTTGAAGGAGAACGGCACGGTGATCAGCCGGCCGTCGAACTCCGGGATCGCGACCTGCATCGCCGCGTCCATGGGGGAGAGCGCGGCGTCCGACTCCTCCCACGCGGCCCGCGAGGAGGTGAGGCAGAGCCCCTGCAGGACGGGGATGCCGAGGTCGGCGAGCGCGCCGATGTCCCAGGACTCCTCGTCACCGCCCGCCGAGGCCTGCGAGGCGTGCGTACCGCCGGCCGCCAGCACGGTCGCGACCAGCGCGTCGGCCTTCCCCAGCAGCTCGTACAGCCCGGCGTCCGCGCCGCGCAGCGAACCGCAGTACAGGGGGAGCGCGTTGGCGCCCTTCGCCTCTACGGCGTCGCACAGGGTGTCCACGAAGGCGGTGTTGCCGCTGAGCTCGTGGGCCCGGTAGAAGAGCACGCCCACGGTGGGGCGTCCGTCGACGAGCGCACGATCACCGTGGACGCCGTACTCCGGCATCTTCCGCGGCTCCTCGAAGCCCTCGCCGGTCAGCAGCAAGGTGTCCGAGAGGAACCGGGACAGCTCCAGCAGGTTCGCGGGCCCGCCCTCGACCAGGTACTTCAGTGCCTCGGCCACCACACCGGCCGGCACCGACGACTCGGCCATCAGCTCGGCGTCGGGCACGGCCTCGCCGCCCAGCAGCACGGTCGGGATCCCGGCCGCCTTCAGCGCGGCGAGCCCGTCCTCCCAGGCCCGTTTGCCGCCCAGCAGCCGTACGACGGCGAGGTCCGCGCCCTCGATCAGCCCCGGCAGCTCCTGCTCGACGTCCACCCGCGTCGGGTTGCCGATGCGGTAGTCCGCGCCGGAGGCCCGGGCCGCCAGCAGATCCGTGTCGGCGGTCGACAACAACAACACTGTGCTCATGCAGGCGCTCCCGGTGGGATGAAAGGCAGTCCTTGCGGCGCGCCCGACTCGATGAGCCGCCACAGCGCGTCCGTGTCCGCGTGCTGTTCGATCAGGTCGCCGAGCCGGTCGAGCTGCTCCTCGCGCAGCGCGGCGAAGGAGGTGTCCGGCGCGGGCACGAAGCGGCGGCCCGCGGCGGCGGCCACCTCGCGCAGGAAGGCCCGCCGGAAGCCGTCCGACTCCAGCGAGCCGTGCCAGTGGGTGCCCCAGGTCCGGCCGACCCGGCAGCCGTCCAGGAAGGGTTCCCCTCCTTCCAGGGAGGCGACCCCGTGGTGGATCTCGTACCCCTCGACCCGCTCGCCGAGCGCCTCGCCGGCCGGCCGGGTCAGGGTCTTCTCGCGGGCGAACCGCACCCGCACGGGCAGGATCCCCAGGCCGGCCACATGCCCCTCGCGGCTCTCGACCTCGTCCTCGATGTGCTCGCCGAGGATCTGGAAGCCGCCGCAGATGCCGAGGACGGGCCTCTCATCGGCGGCCCGCCGCACGAGGGCGTCCGCGAGGCCCCGCTCCCGCAGCCACTGCAGCGCCCGGACCGTGCCCCGGGTGCCCGGAACCACGACCAGGTCCGCGTCCGCCAGTTCCTCCGGCCGGTCCACGAACCGCACCACGACCCCCGGTTCGGCGGCGAGCGCGTCCACGTCCGTGAAGTTGGACATCAGCGGGATCGCGCACACGGCGACCCGCAGCACGTCCTCGCCGGCGGGCGGGGTCACGGCCGACTCGCGGACCGTGCCGCGCAGCGAGACCCTCCCCCACGCTCGGCTTCGCTCGCGCGGGGGGACCCCCATCCCATCCTCCTCGTCGATACCGAGCCCGTGCCGGAACGGGAGGACACCGTAGGTGCGTCGCCCGGTGAGGCCCTGGAGCATCTCCAACCCGGGCTCCAGCAGGGAGACATCGCCGCGGAACTTGTTCACCAGGAACCCGGCTACCAGCTCCTGGTCCTCGGGTGAGAGCAGGGCGACGGTGCCGAAGAAGGAGGCGAAGACGCCGCCGCGGTCGATGTCGCCGACGACGAGCACGGGCAGCCGCGCGTTCCGCGCGATCCCCATGTTCACGATGTCGGTGCGCCGCAGATTGATCTCGGCCAGGCTGCCCGCCCCCTCACAGATCACCGCGTCATACGTGCCCCGCAACTCGGCGAGGCAGTCCAGCACCGTGCCGAGGAGCTTCTGCTGCCGTCCGCCGTGATAGCCGCGGGCACTCAGCTCGCCCACGGGCCTGCCCAGCAGCACCACCTGGCTGCTCTGTTCGCCGCCCGGCTTGAGCAGCACCGGGTTCATCAGCGCGGTCGGCTCGATCCGGCACGCCTGGGCCTGCATGGCCTGCGCCCGCCCGATCTCCGCGCCCTCGCGGGTCACGAAGGAGTTGAGCGACATGTTCTGCGCCTTGAACGGCGCCACCTTCACGCCCTGGCGCACCAGCCACCGGCAGATCCCGGCCGTCACGACGCTCTTGCCGGCGTCGGAGGTGGTGCCGGCGACGAGGAGTCCCCCGTTCACTTCCCACGTCCCTTCAGACCCTTGACGACACCATTGACGAGGAGGCGCGCGGCGACCGTGGTGCCGAGCGCGAGCACGCCGACGCGGCGGGAGAGCCGTACGGCCCGGTCGATGTCGGTGACCTGGACGGCCCGGCCGGTGTCGCCGTTGAGCACGGGCCGGTGCTCGACGCGGCCGCCGTAGGAGAGCGTGCCGCCGAGGCGCACGCCCAGGGCGCCCGCGAAAGAGGCCTCCACGGGGCCCGCGTTGGGGCTCGGGTGCTGGTGGGCGTCGGCCTTCCAGGCGCGCAGGGCACCCCGCGGGTCGGATCCGGCCGCGGCGGCGAGTACGGCGGTGAGCCGGGCCCCCGGCCAGCCCGCGACGTCGTCGAGCCGGGCGGAGGCCCAGCCGAAGCGCCGGTAACGCGGGGACCTGTGACCGACCATCGCGTCCAGGGTGTTGACGGCCCGGAAGCCCAGCAGCCCGGGCACCCCGCCCACGGCCCCCCACACCAGGGCGCCCACGACGGCGTCGGAGGTGTTCTCGGCGACCGACTCGACCACGGCCCGGGCGATCCCGTCGGCGTCCAGCGCCTGCGGGTCCCGGCCGCACAGGTGCGGCAGCCGCGCCCGCGCCGCCTCGACGTCCCCGGACTCCAGGGAGCGCCCGATGGCGCGGGCCTCCCGGGCGAGCGACGTACCGCCGACGACCGCCCAGGTGGCGGCGGCGGTCAGCGCGACGGAGGCGGCGGGGCAGGGGCGTACGGCGCGTGCGGCCAGCGTGCCGAGTGCGACGGCGCCACCGGCGCACACGACGGTGTGCACGGCGCCCCAGCCGCGGTGGTCGTGCCACAACGCGCGGTCCACGGCAGCGGCCGCACGTCCGAACGCGGCGACCGGATGCCCGCGGCGCGGATCGCCGAGGAGCAGGTCACCGAGAAGACCGGCGGCGGCGCCGTACGCGAAAGTGCGATCGGCACCCATCGGCTCAGCCGGCCATGGGTACAGGAGCGGGCCTGGTGCGGGTCCTTGTCCTTCGGCAGCCGGGCATGGCGATCGATGTCCTCACTCAGGGTGTCCGCGCCCTGGTTCGACGAGATTCGGCGGTGAGAGTTCCTGGCTCCCGGGGTTTCTTCCCCGGTGACAGTGGCGGGACCGCGCCGGATTCGCACCGGCTTCCTCTCTTGCCGCCGTACATGGCCTGGGCAGTCCACCACGCGCCCGGAACGGCCGTCAACTTGCCGTTGACCTGCGAGGGGAGAGTGTGCCGATCCCCACATCGCGGGACGCCCGTGGCCTGTGGGTACGGCGAAGGCTCCCCTCCGTCACGCTGGGAGGGGAGCCTTCGTGCTGCCTGGTTCGTGGCGGTCCGTCAGGACTTGGACACGATGAGGAAGATGCCGTACGCCACCGCCGCCGCGCAGGCCGCGAAGCAGACGTAGGCGCCGGTGACGGCGAGGGCGGCGGAGTCGCCCTGGGCCGCGGCCTTCTCGCGCCGGGCCAGACCGTTGATGCCGAGGGTGAACAGGGCCACCAGGCCCACGGTGAACACGAGGCTGGCGCCGAAGACGGAGCCGAGGGCCGACCAGTCGATCTTCATGGGGTTGCTTCCTTGGTTACCGGTGGGGCCGGGGTCAGACGGTCGCGGCCGGCGGGGCGGCCTCGGGCGCGGGCTCGGTGGCGGCCGGGGAGGCGATCGTGGCCGTCAGGTCCTCGGTGATCAGGCCCGCCGGGGGCGGGGTCACCGCGGCGATGGCGGCGGTCACCACGCCGGCCGGCTCCTCGGTCTCGGCCACGACGTTGGTGTGGTCGACGACCTCACGGCGGGAGATCTTCCAGATCGCGGCGCTCGCGGCGACCAGGAAGACGGCCACGACGGCGGTGCCCCAGTCACCGAGATCGGTGACGGCCTCGGCGCCCCCGCCGACCAGCGCGGCGGCCGGGAGGGTGAGCACCCAGGCGACGGCCATGCGGGTCGCGGTGGACCAGCGGACCACCCCGCCCTTGCGGCCGAGGCCGGCGCCCATCACCGAGCCGGAGACGACGTGCGTGGTGGACAGGGAGAAGCCCAGGTGGGAGGAGGCCAGGATGGCGGTCGCGGCGCTGGTCTGGGCGGCGAAGCCCTGGCGCGGCTCCAGGTCGGTCAGGCCCTTGCCCATGGTGCGGATGATCCGCCAGCCGCCGATGTAGGTGCCGAGCGCGATGGCCAGGCCGGCGGAGAGGATGACCCAGGTGGGAGGGTTCGAGCCCGGGGCGATGGCGCCGCCCGCGATCAGGGCGAGGGTGATGATGCCCATCGTCTTCTGGGCGTCGTTGGTGCCGTGGGCGAGGGAGACCAGGCCGGCGGAGGCGATCTGGCCGGCGCGGTAGCCCTTGCGGGTGGCCTCGCCGTCGGCCTTGCCGCCGATGCCGTAGGAGAACCGGGTGGCCAGCATCGAGGCGACGCCCGCCACGATCGGCGCGGCGACCGCCGGGAGCAGCACCTTGGTGACCAGGACGTCGCCGTGCACGGCGCCGAAGCCGGCGGAGGCGACGGTGGCGCCGATCAGACCGCCCATCAGGGCGTGCGAGGAGCTGGAGGGCAGGCCCACCAGCCAGGTCACCAGGTTCCAGAGGATCGCGCCGACCAGGGCGGCGAAGATGACCTCGGGACGGATGCCCTTCTCGTCGACGAGACCCTTGGAGATCGTGTTGGCGACCTCCACGGAGAGGAAGGCGCCCACCAGGTTCAGGGTGGCGGACATGGCCACCGCGATCTTGGGCTTCATGGCGCCTGTGGAGATGGTGGTGGCCATCGCGTTGGCGGTGTCGTGGAAACCGTTCGTGAAATCGAACGCGAGAGCGGTTACCACCACTATCGCGAGGATCAGCGAGAAGCTTTCCATTTACCCAGGCAATCGTTCGAGGTCATTGGCTGGACGACCGTAGGCAACCTGGGTGAACGGAAGATGAACTGAGGCAGGCGTAGGGGTGTCCAGAGGGGGGGATCGAGGTTCCGCCCGGCTCCCGCGTCCCAGGCGCGCCATGGCTACCGGCCGCGCGCGAAGGTCCGCAGCCGGGCGGCGGTGCCGTTGAAGAGATTCTGGTCACCCGGCAGCCGGCCCCGGGTGCCGAACTGCCAGAACGTCCAGTACCGCCACCCGCCCGGCAGCTTCCCCGGCCGCGCGGCGTCGTGCCGGGCGATCCACAGGGCGTGGCTCTTGGCGAACGCGCGGCTGTTGCCGGTGCACAGCCGCCACCACTGGGTCGTCGTGTAGAGCACCGGACGGCGGCCGGTCTCCCGCTTGACCTCGTTGCTGAAGGACCGGATCCAGCGGACCATCCGCGTCCTGCTCAGGCCGTAGCACTTGTGCCGCTTGTTGTACGGGTTGTACTCGATGTCGAGCACGGGCGGCAGTGTCCGGCCGTCCGCCCGCCAGCCCCCGCCGTGCCGCACGAAGTACGCGGCCTGCCGGGCGCCGGAGGACCTGTCCGGCCGTGCGAAGTGGTACGCGCCCCGGTACAGGCCCGCCTTGCGCGCACCGTTGTACTGCTGGGAGAAGTAGGGGTTGCGGTAGTCCGTGGACTCGGTCGCCTTGACGTAGACGAACCGCGCGCCCCTGGACCGGGCGGCCGCCCAGTCGACGCGCTTCTGGTGGGAGGAGACGTCGTGCCCCCGGGGCAGGCCCGAGGCGAGCGCCTCGGGCGCGGCCACGGTGCCCGTCAGGGCGAGCGCCGCCGCGGCCGCCGCGAGGACACCGGCGCGGTGACGGAGAGGGGTGCGTTCGCGGGCCATGTGTCTCCCCGGGTCGGCGGACGAAAGATCGTTCCGTCGGGCAAGAGTGACCATTGAAGGCCGGATGATCTTCGAATGGGCGCCTTTCTGCGGCGATTCACCCCGTCTTTCGCCCAATCGGGGGCATGCGCCCGCGGCCGACGGCGACCGACCACACCCCTCCACGGGGCGCGGCTGGCAGGATCGCGGCATGGCTGAACAGCGGCGGGACGCGGAAGAGGAACGGATCTGGGCGGAGCTGGTCGCGACGGCGCGGCGCACCGTAACCGACGGGCTGGTGGTCGGCACCTCGGGAAACGTCTCGGCGCGCGTCGGCGACCTCGTGCTCGTCACCCCGTCCGGCGTGCCGTACGACCGGCTCACCCCGGACCACCTCACCGGCGTCGACCTCACCGGACGCCAGGTGCTCGGCGCACTGGTGCCGACCAGCGAGCTTCCCATGCACCTCGCCGTCTACCGCACCACCGACGCCCGCGCGGTCGTCCACACCCACGCCGTGCACGCGACCGCGGTCTCCACGCTCGTGCCCGAGCTGCCCCTGGTCCACTACATGGCCGCCGCCCTCGGGGGCCCGGTACGCGTCGCCCCCTACGCCACGTACGGCACCGACGAGCTCGCCGAGAACATGGTCCGCGCCCTGGCCGGCCGCTCCGGCTGCCTCCTGCAGAACCACGGCACGATCACCTACGGCGTCTCTCTCGACCAGGCCTACGACCGCACCGCCCAGCTGGAGTGGATGTGCCGCCTGTGGCTGACGGCGTCCTCCGTACCGAGCCTGACCCCGTCCCTGCTGACGGAGGCACAACTGGCCGAGGTGGGGGAACGTTTGCGGGGCTACGGCCAACGGAGGTGAATCCCGAGCCTCCTTCGGCCCTTGTCGCTCCGCTGGCCGGTGACGGCAACCCCCACGACACTGGACCCGTGCGCACCGTCAGAGCGACCGCCCTCAGCACGGCCATAGCCGCCGGGATGGCCGTGGCGTCCGTCGCCGCCGGCCGGATCGCCAGCGACGCCGCGCTGAAGGCGCCCGCGGGCCGCCCGCTGCCCACCGAACCCCGCCTCACCGTGCACGGCACCGCCGCCGGCCAGATCACCCTCACCCGCGATCTGGCCGCACTGCGCCCCGGCACCTACGGCCTCTCCGGCGACGGCTCCCACGCGGTCGTCGGCCCCGTCCTGGACGCGGCCCCGCATGCGGCCGACACCGTCGTACGCCGCCTGGAACGCGTCACCCACGGCACCCTCGCCGCCGGTGACGCGGTGTGGCTCACCCCGAACCTGTACGTCGGCAACCCCGGCACCGCCCTCGGCCTCGACCACGCCGACATCGACGTGCCGGGCGAACTCGGCGAGCTGCCCGCCTGGTTCGTGCCCGCGGCCCGGGACACCTGGGTGATCGCCGTGCACGGACTCGGCACCACGCGGGAACAGGCCATGAACCTCATGGCCCCCCTCCACGCCCGCCGGGTGCCGGTCCTCGCCCTCGCCTACCGCGGCGACCTCGGCGCCCCGCGCCCGCCGGACGGCCTCAGCCGCCTCGGCGAGACCGAGTGGCGGGACCTGGACGCGGCGATCCGCTACGCCGTCCGCTACGGCGCCCGCCGGGTCGTCCTGCTCGGCTGGTCCACCGGCGCCACCATGGCCCTGCGCGCCGCCGAGCACTCCGCGGTGCGCGAGCGCATCGCCGGGCTGGTCCTCGACTCGCCGGTGCTCAGCTGGGAGGCCACGCTGCGCGCCCTCGCCCGGGCCCGCCGCACCCCGCAGCCGCTGCTGCCGCTCGCGGTGCGCGCCGCCCAGGGCCGGACCGGCCTGTACGCCGACCGGCTCCCCGAGTTCACCGACCCCGACCTGCTCACCGTGCCGACCCTGATCTTCCACGGGCCCGACGACCAGGTGGCCCCCTGGCAGTTCTCCCGCCGGCTCGCCCGCCGCCGCCCGGATCTGGTCGCCCTGCACACCGTCCCGCAGGCCCCGCACGGCGCGATGTGGAACGCGGACCCGAAGGAGTACGAGGAGCGGCTGCGCCGATTCCTGACCCCGCTGGTGTGAGAACGTCCCCGGCCCTCCGGAGGGCCCCGGGAGGCCGGGTGCCCGGCATTCCGTTTAAGGCCGTACGACTGGCCTGATCACCACTCCTGGCCCCGTCCCGGCTCCCGTGCGTTGGCCAGCCCCGTCGCCCGCCGTGACATTCCGTTTGGGTTTTCGGACCGTCAACCGGAAGACTGCACCCGTGACGTCCCGTATCCCGCGCGACTCCAGGCTTCGACTCGTCCGACCGCGACCCCTGGCCGCCGCCCCCAGAGCTGTGAACCAGCGGCGTCCGCGCCGCGCCGCACCCCGGCCGCCGGAGGGCACCCCCGCCCCCGCGGAACTGGCCGGAATGGCTCGCACCGGGCTGGCCGGCCCGGTGCGTGTGGCTCGCTGGGCCGACGCCGTACTCGGCCCCGGCAGCGACGGCGCCACCGCCGACGGCAAGGCCACCCTCTCCGACGCCACCGCCCGTCGCGCCGCCGCCGACCTGGGCCTGAGCGTCGCTCAGGTCCGCGCCGACTGGGACACCGCACGCCTCGCCGGGCTCGTCGAGGTGCACGGAGACAGCGCGCGCCCCGGCTGGCGGCTGCGCGCCTGGAACCGCGACGACAGCGCCGTACTGCGCGGCTGGGTCGCCCTCTTCGACGCCTGGTCGCTCGCCTCCCCGGAACCCGAGGGGCACGAGCCGGCCGCCGTCGCCGAGGTCGTCTCGGCCATGCCCCAGGTGCTCTCCTTCCTTCAGCTGTCCGCCGGGCCCGTCCCGGTCGAGCAGCTGCTCGACCTGCTCCAGCAGCGGGTCACCGAACTCCGCACCGAGCGCTGCGAGATCCCCTACGAACCCGGCACCGACCGGCTCGCCGAACCCGGCACCGAGCCCACCGCCCCCGGCACCGACCGGCTCGCCGAGTCCGGCGCCGAGCGGCTCGCCGAGTCCGGTACTCAGGGGCCTGCCGAGTCCGGTACTCAGGGGTCTGCCGCCCGGGGCACCGGCCGCCTCGCCGCCCCCGGCACCGACCCCCGCGCCCCCGGCCGCCACGCCATCGACGAGCACCAGCCCTAGAAACCACACGCCAAGCATTGGACATACGAACCGGTC